>NZ_NRGT01000013.1:0-20920 GCF_002332285.1 Glutamicibacter sp. BW77
GATTAGCCGGTTAACAGGGACACGCCCGTGCGGCCCACGGACTGCAGCAAATCCAGCTCAACGGCCACCTCATGCAACTGGGCTGAGGTGAATTGCGAGTCGCGGTCCGCGTGGAACACCACCTGACCTGGAATCTGGCCGCGCAGGGTCCTGGCCATGCGCAGGGCCCTTTCCACCAGATAGGTGTTCTGCACGCTATCCAGCGCCCATCCCAGCACCCTGCGGGAGCAGCCATCACGCACTGCGCACAAGTACAGCCAGCCCTCATTGGTGCGCAAATAGGTGATATCCGAAATCCAGACCTTGTCCAAGGTGCCCTGGTCCCATTGCCGCCGCACCCGATCCGGCAGGTGGTAAGTGTCAACGCCTTGGATCATGGTCACCGGAGTGAACTTCCGTGGGCTGATCCCTTCGATGCCCTGGCGCAGCATTGAAGCAGCGACGGTCTTGGGATCTGCCGGGGATCCCTCGCGGGCCAGCTGGGCGGCCACCCGCGGAGCCCCGTAGGTCTGATGGGAATCGTTGAAGACCTTGGCGACCTTCACATCCCGTGCCCGCTGCGCGGCACCCCTCGGGGACGGGCCAGCGGATTGGCGTTGCCTCCAGGCCTCATAGCCTGATTTCGAAACGTGAAGCAATGACGCCATGCGAGCCAAGGCGAACTCATCCTTCAACGCGTGCATCAGTTCGAACCGTTCGACCGATGTTGCTTCGACGCGAAGAAGGACGCTGCTTTTCCCAGGAAACGGTTGTCTTCCCGCAGTTCGAAGACTTCCTTGCGCAAGCGTTTGAGTTCTTCGCGTTCGGACTCGTCCAACGCTCCGGTCGGCTCACCGTCCAGGCCTCGGCGGGATCGTTCTTTCTTCACCCAGGTGCCCAGTATTTGCTCGCCGAGGTTCAGTTCCTTGGCGACCGCGCTGATGGTGCGTCCGGTGTCGATGACCAGGCCGGCAGCTTCCCTGCGGTACTCCTCGGTGAAGGACCTGCGTTGCTTTTTCATATTGCTCGTTAATGACATCCTCTCAAATGCGGGATCGGCTGATCCCGCTTGTTCGGCTGTCCACTAATTCTCTAACCCCATTCAGGTTGCTTGATTCAGACTTGATTGCATTTTTAAATTATTTAACCGTGTCGCCCCACGCTTAATGGTGGCGTCATCATAGGGTGTACATATGAGGAATCCACATGCTCGCGCACGAGGTGCGTTAAAAGACCCCAAGCCACTGGGCTGGAAAGTCGAGAGCAAAAATAAGGACTACTTCGCTGCATTGGCCGAAAAGTCCGGGTACTCCGCCGCTGCTTTCTTTGATCTCATGATTGACACATTAGAGCTCGACGACCGCGGCGTACCAAGTTGGGTTCCTATCGATGACAACAAGGGGCAATTGCCTATCGACAAGCCTTAAACAGAAAAGCCCGCGCAAAGCGCGGGACTGAAATTCTGAATCCGATCTGAACACTTTGCCGAGTACAGCAGATCGTGATTTACCACGAAGCTTCCGGTTACCAAGCCGGACGCTCCCCTTCCTTTACCCTCCAAAGAGAAAAGGACTTATGTGTCTATAGTAGCGCCTCCGCGCGCCCAATCAAGCACCAGCACCCCCGAAACGCCGCAAAACACCGCGATCCACACCACAAAACCACGCTGGTGCACCCGCCCCACCGACGGGCGCATCGCCGCAATCCTCGCCCACACCGCCAAAGGACACCGTCCTTTCACCAAGGCAGAAACCCCCGAAGGATTCACCGCCAAGGGCAAAAGCCAGTTCAACGCGGCCAAAGAAGCAATGGCCACCAAGCACGCCCACACCCCCGCACCCCTGCACATCAAGCGTGTCTCCCGCGCCCAGGAAACCTCCGACCGAGCCATAGCCTGGGCAATCCCCCACGGCAGCAAGAAAATCGACCACACCGCCCAAGCCTGGCGCGCAGCCCGATCCCTGGACGAACTGCTATGCCGCCGCAAAGACTGCCAACGAAACATCCTCGCCGTCCTATGGGTCCTCCTTCGCTACACCGACCACGACAGCATGACGGCGCGCATCACCTGGGATACCGTGGCCACCAAAGCCCGCGTATCCCGCGCCACCGTAGGCAACGCCCTGCGCTTCCTGCGCACCCACGGAATCCTCGGCATCGTCGCCTCCGGCCGCAGCGCCGAATACGCCGCCAAAGCTGGCCAGCAAGCACAGAACGAAGCCCCCGTATACGTCATCTGCCGCCCCATCGGCCTCGGACTACGCCCCCAAGATGCCCAAGACACCACCGCCACCCGCCTAACCCACCACACCCCAAACCGCACGGCCTGTGGAAATAACTTAGAACCCCTCCCCGTAGGGGGGTTAACCACTTACGAAGTAAGTTCCTACACGCGCACGCGCGAAGAAAACACTCAAAATGAGCCGCTGCGCGGCACTGAAAACCTTTTTGGGCACGGCTCCGCCGTGCGAACTCACCAAGCCGGTCATCGACCAGTTGAACTGTGGCCAGCTCACAGAACGATCAGCTCTAGAGGACAAGGGCTATCGGCTTCCGCTGAAATCTTGCGGCTTATCCCTGGATTCAGGCCCTTTTCAAAGAAAAATATTCTTTCGATAATGAAACCATTCTTCCAAACAGGCTGGACAATCTCAGATATCCAACATGCTTTGAACTGGCGCACCACACCAGGACTCCACGGCCGCGAATCCTGGGGTCCACTACCTCAACATGACCGTGAAACTCAGTCCTACATCGACTATTGCCGCATCTTGCGCGCAGCCATCCTGCACCGCATGAACCAATGGCGCACAGGCGCCGGCGAAATCATGGCCAGCCGCTCACAACGTGCTGCCGCAGCCAGTAACCAAGCACGAGCCGCCACACGAGCCGCCAATGAACGTCGAGCTAGGCTCGCTGCCCAGCGCCCCGCTCACCAAAGCGCCGCAGCAACAGGCGCAGCGTCCGTCCGTGCAGCCATCGCCGCAGCGCGTCGAATCATCGAAGCGTAAACCTCTATAAATGAGTAAATGCACAAATGAGTTTTTACTCATTTACTCTGATATCCTTATGAGTATTCCATCATTTACTCACTTGCTCACAATGGAAAGAGAACCATGAAAACCATCGCTGTTCTGAACCAAAAAGGTGGGGCTGGTAAAACAACGATCGCCACTCATTTGGCAACGGCCCTTCAACACTCAGGTCACACCGTACTTCTCGTGGATTCCGACCCACAGGGCAGTGCAAGAGACTGGGCTGCGGTCAGGGAAGACCACCCCATCTCCGTTGTGGGCATCGACCGTCCAACAATAGATCGAGACCTTAAAAGTCTCGCACCGGTCGATTTCGTGATCATCGACGGCGCACCCCAGGCCAGTGATCTAGCAGTCTCCGCCATTAAAGCAGCAGACTTTATTCTCATTCCAGTGCAACCCTCCCCCTATGACATTTGGGCCACCGCTGAGCTTGTGGATCTAGTTAAACAGCGCATCGAAATTACCGACGGCCGACTAAAGGCCAGCTTCGTTGTGTCGCGCGCAATCACCGGCTCAAATATAGGCAAGGAAGTTTCCGCAACACTTGAGGACTACGGTCTGCCCGTTATGAACACTAAAATCAGCCAGCGTGTTGACTACCCTGGCACCGCAGCCCGTGGCTCAACGGTAATCGAAGATTTTCCTCGATCCGAAGGCACCCGCGAAATGCTAGAGCTCAGCGCTGAAATCGAATCAATCATGGCAAACCAGGAGGCTATCTAAATGAGCGCCAACAAAACTGGACTAAGCGCCGGACGCCCCAGCCAGAGGTCCGGTAATGACAAAAACCGACTCCTGGCCAGCCTTCAAGACACTGCCCCAACGGAAGACCTGGTGCGCGTGAACTTTTCCCTTCCAGAAAGCAAACACACGAAACTTAAAGTACATGTGGCACGCAGCGAACATAAGAGCATCCGCTCGTTCCTCACCGCATATATCGATTCACTCCCAGATGAGTAAATGAGTTATTGAGCAGATGCTTTTTTGAGTAAGTGAGTATATGAGNNNNCTCATATACTCACTTACTCACGTGTGGGTGGGGTACTGCCTCAGAATCAAGCGGGGCGTGTTCTTAACCTCCTGCCCACCTGCGCACAGCAAAAGCCCTCCCGCTCCGCTGCTTTTCCTGCACACACGTGGACAGCAGGAACCAATCGAGCGCCCGCACACAGCCCAAAAGCTGCGGTACCTGAGTTACCAAACGCCATGCGATCTTGGGCCATGCACGGCCTCTCAAAGCGGGTGGTGGCGCTGAACAAAGTAAAGAAAATTACAGAAAAGAGATAAGAACGATGAAAGCCAGTTTCGCAGCTGAAAACACCGAGCAACACAACGTAGAACACTTCGCCGCAGAAGCGGACACCTAAGAGAAAGCCCGAGACGCTGCACGCGCCAAAATTCCCAGGGATACCAAAGTCTGAACATTCGGGTTTACGATAACTAACCTAAACCAGTACGCGCGTTAGGAGAGAACCGATGCCTATTGAACAAATCGGACAGTTACTAAACCATCAGACCTGGGTAGCTGCCGTCTTAACAGTCGTTGCTGCTGTAGCTATGTTTCTACCTTTTTCGCACAATCCTGGAAAGAAATGGAAGAAAATTCATCTTCTTGTGCTGAAAAGGTCCTTCATCCCGATTGCAGTTGCCGCTTCACAAGCAATTCACGTGATCCTCTCGGCACAAACACTTCTGGGTGATTCAACCTCGCCCGGGGATTCTCGCATCAGTCGTGGTTGAGTGTTCGCTCGTATTGCGCTTCGGTCCGGTTCGTATGTTCATCGTGGGTGCCGTGTGCCACGTGATCGATGGCAGCGCTAACGGATTCGCGATGAAAATTCACCGGTAGCCCCCGTTGAACCCAGTCGAAGTATGGCAAAGTACGGAACCACCCCTCGATCGATTCAATGCTCTCGAGAATTTCGGTAACTTGGACTTCGGTGAGGCTGGGCATCCAGAGCATGTACTGATCAGTCACACCCTTTTCGGATCCTACCAAAACCTTGTAGCCAGGGGACCACTCAACAAACGTCCCTTCGGAAGGCCGTCCGTCGCCTCCGTGCAGTAACGGATTTCTGTAATCGTTCGAGAGAGTTACCAGTTGCTTCTTGGCTCTGAGTGCTCCTCTATCCTGTGGAGCGGGAAAAACTGAATCGAATTGATTCCTCCATGTGCCCTTTCGAAACTCCTCCAGCGAGAAACTTGATCTCAACGCAGCACTCGTAAACGCGGACAGAAGCACCAACCGATACTGAACTAGAGCGAAGTACCCGCCCACTAATGCAATTCCGCAGTGAGATACCTCGTGGGCAAGATCCTTCTCTCTCTGTATACGTTCAAGTACTCGGTATATCGCTGAAGCAGAACTCGCGCCTGCCTCTTGCACAGTCCTTTCCTCGATCAGTTCGGTTCCAGTTGGGTGTATTAGTGCGTGCAGCTTGTGGATGAAGTAGTCCACGTACTCCTGTTGACGACCATGTTGATTCGCGATTGTCACTCGGTTCTGAGCTAACTGGGGTATGAGTAGTAATGGAACAGGATTGCGCGTTTAGCCCTCGGCTACGTGACTGTCGGTAGTCTGTAGGTTGTGCCAGTTGAATTCTTGAGTGATGCGCAGGCTGCCGCGTTCGGGCGGTTCGTGGGAGAACCTTCGCAGAACGATCTGGAGCGGTTCTTCCATCTCGACGACACCGATCAGGAGTTGATCCGCAGGCGCAGGGGTGAGCACAGTCGGCTTGGGTTTGCCGTACAGGTCGGGACGGCACGATTTTTGGGGGCGCTTCTTGCTGACCCGCTCGATGTGCCATGGTCCGTGGTCGATTACGTTGCGGCGCAGCTCGGAGTCGCGGATCCCTCGGTGGTCAAGCGATACACCGAGCGCGTTGAGACAGCCAACGCGCATGCGCGCGAGATCCGTGCCGTTTACGGGTACCGGGATCTTGATGCTCCGCTAACTGAAGCATTGACGGCGTTCGTCTTTTCGCGGTCCTGGACGCATGGCGAGGGGATCACCACGTTGTTCGGACACGCGGTTGCCTGGTTGCGCCGGGAGAAGGTCCTTTTGCCGGGCGTGAGCGTCCTGGGGTCTTGGTAGTAATGGGGACGGATTGAGCGCTAAGCCTGCATAGGCCCTTTGTCGGTGGGGCGCCGTCCGATGCTTTCTTTGTTGAGGTGGCCGTAGATCGTGGAGCGCGGGACCTGGAGCAGGTCGGCGATCCGCTGGACGGTGTGATTCCCCGCATCGTAGAGCTGCTGGGCGTGGCGGGCCTGGTCGGGCGTCAGCTTCGGGCGTCTTCCCCCTGTTCGTCCGCGGGCGCGGGCAGCGGCGAGCCCATCGCGAGTATTTGCGACGATGAGCTCTCGTTGAAGTTCGGCAAGGACGGAGAGCATCCCGAACATCGCGCGCCCTTCCATGGTCGTGGTGTCGATGCCCTGCTCAAGAACGACCAGCCCCACGCCCCGTTCTCGTAAGTCCGCACCGAGCGTGACCAGATGGAGCACCGAACGCCCGAGCCTGTCCAGTCGAGTAATGACAAGCTGGTCGCCATCTCGGTTGGCAGAGGCAAGGGCCTTATCGAGCTCGGGCCGGCTGGCTTTGGCGCCGCTGGCATGGTCGATGTAGATATTGTCCGGGGTGACCCCCGCACGCATGAGGGCGTCTACCTGATGGTCCGGGTTCTGGTCTGCGGTGGAAACACGTCCGTATCCGATCAACATATGTCGAGAATACAGTGCGGGAAAGGATTGTCGACGTTGAATCTCGGCACGAGTTATCGACACCAAATTCGCGGCGTGTCGTCATCAAGGACCTGTGTCGGCAAACGACCGTTTCTCGACATGCTACGTCCGGCCGCAGTGTATCCCGGTTAGCACCCGCATCACCGGGCATTTTCCCGGGCACCGGGTATACAGGAATGCGCCCCCCTGCGGAAACACGCTGTCATTTCCCTAAGCCGACTGCACTGACTGTCCGAAGTCCTCTGCACTACGATTTCGCGTCCGCAAGGGGACCAGCTTGCGGGACAGCTTCAATCGACAGTCTAAACGGAGCCCGCCACTGAACACTTGCCATGGTACAATTGCAACTGTGAATTATTTATTCTTCGTCTACTGGGGCTAACACCAGTCTGCTCCTTGTGAGTTTTCCGAGGCTGCGGGCTGGTTTTTCATGCCATCGTCACCGACATCTCTGTCATGTGTGGCGTCCCAGCAGATCTGAGCGCATTTCCCGCTCCACATCACGCCCATCACTTCTAACCATGGGTGTTTTCTAACCGAGCGGTTGCGCCTCCCTTTCGGAGGAATAATGACCATCACAATTAGCTTGCCTGCACGCGCCCGCGCGCAGCTCATAGCTTCCACTATTCATGTTGTCCGTGGCGGGCGTAGGGTCCTGACCAACGTTGACCTCACCATCACACCAGGAACCCGAGTGGGGATCGTCGGCGAAAACGGCCGCGGAAAATCAACCCTGCTTCACGTCCTTGCCGAGATACTGGCACCTGACTCAGGCACAGTGCTACGCGTTGGCACGCTCGGCATCGCCGAACAAGAAATGCCCACCGATGACGGCCGCACGGTCGGGGATCTCATCACCGAGCAACTGGCCGATTCCCGCGCTGCGCTGCGCGCATTTGATCTTGGCGCAGAAGCTTTGGCGGCCCAGTCACCAGGAGCGGAGGAGATATTCACCGAAGCCCTGAATGCGGCCGAGACGCTTGATGCCTGGGACGCGGATCGCCGGGTTGACGTCGCTCTCGAAGCTCTGGGTGCCGTCACCGACAGAGAGAAACTGCTGTCTGAACTATCTGTGGGTCAGCGCTATCGCGTCAGGCTTGCCTGCCTATTGGGCGCTGAACATGATTTCCTTCTCCTGGACGAACCGACGAACCACCTCGATCAGCAGGGGCTGGACTATCTCACCGAGCAGCTGCGTGGTAGCCCAGGAGGAATCGTCGTCGTGAGCCACGACCGGGCACTCCTGACAGATGTTGCAACCCACATCTTGGATCTTGACCCGAGCCGAGACGGGATTCCGCGCCTCTACGGCGGAGGGTATTTGGGGTACAAGGAAGGACGCGCAGCAGAGCGTGAACGGTGGGTCGATGAATACGAACAGCAACAAGCCGAACATTCCCGACTGACCCAAGACCTGGCAACCGCTCAGAACCGGCTCGTGTCGGGATGGCGACCGCCCAAGGGAACAGGGAAACACCAGCGGCAAACCCGTGCCCCAGGTCTTGTTCGTTCGGTGCACAGACGGCGCGATGACCTTGAAAATCACAGAATCACTGCTCCCGAGCCACCGCTTGAATTTCGAATGCCCGAACTTTCCGCGCGGCCTGGTGTCACACTGATCCAGGCGGTGGAAGTCGCAGTCGATGGGCGGATGCCCTCAGTGACGACGCTTTTCCTCGAGTCGGGCAGCAAGTTTGTGGTCTCCGGGCCGAACGGTGCCGGAAAATCAACCTTCCTTAACGTGTTGGCCGGAACCCTCGCACCTTCTACCGGAGAAATCCATCATGCCCGTGGAGCAAGAATCGCATACCTTGCCCAGGAATCTCCTACCGCAACGACATTGCGGGCACGCGACGCATTCAACGCCCACCTCGGCACCTTGACCAGCGCCGGAACGCTCAAAGAAGGCGAAATGATTTCCCTCAAGTCGCTCGGGATTCTATCCTCGGCCGATCTTAACCGTCCCGTGCGGGAGCTATCCATGGGCCAACAGCGCCGTCTCGATCTTGCGATGGCACTGGCAACCAAACCTCATGTGCTGTTGCTCGATGAACCCAGTAACCACCTGTCCATATCCCTTGTTGATGAACTCACCGAGGGGCTACACCTGACGAAGGCCGCCGTAATAGTAGCGACCCACGACCGTCAACTTCGCCGCGACCTTGCAAGCTGGCAGCACATCAACTTGGCAAACCCCAAAGAAAACTGGTCTGGAAGCTCAACATTCGAAGGGCGCACCTCATGAATACGTCACCACATCACAAACCCGCTTCTGCATCAAAATGGCGAGCCTTGGCCCCGCTTCATCATCGTGACTACCGCCTACTACTAGGCGCGGTGGGTCTATCACTTTTCGGAACCGGCATGTGGACCATCGTGATGGTTTTCCAGGTACTCTCGATCGACAACTCACCCACGGCACTATCAATGGTCGCGGCCTGCCTCAGCGGCGGCCTCTTCGCCTTCGCTCTGGTCGGAGGTGTCACCGCCGACCGCTTCTCGAAACGGACCATCATCATCTCGGTCCAGGCAACGAACTTGGCTGCCGTGGCAATGGTGACCCTTATGGCGTTCAGTGGAGGTATCCAGCTTTGGCACATGGCCCTTGCCTCAGCAATGCTCGGGGCTGGGAGCGCGTTCTTCTACCCGGCCTGCAGTGCTTTCCTACCCACCATTTTGCCCCCGGATGAACTCTTAGCGGCCAACGGTTTGGAAGGTGCACTCAGACCCACTATGGGGCAAGGAATCGGGCCGGCGATCGGAGGAATGATCGTGGGAGCATTTCTTCCGATGCACGGCGCGTTGGTCGTCGCCGCACTCTATGCGATAGCACTGAGCCTGGTGGTCTTCATACGTCCAGACCCGAGAGGCCCCAAAGAACTAGATCGAGCCGCAGCGTCACAAGGTATCTTTGCGGATCTGGGTGAAGGTATTTCCTTTACGGTGAAAACGAGATGGCTGCTTTGGACACTCATCTTTGCGTGCCTCATGACATTGATCATCATGGGGCCGATAGAAGTGCTCATTCCCTTCATTGCACGAGACAACTTCGGCAATGGCGAGCAGGTTTTTGGGTTTCTCCTCACTGCGTTCGGGATGGGAGGGGCGGTTGGATCGCTGGTTGTTTCTTCCCTGCGAATGCCACGCCGCTACCTGAGTGTCATGGTGCTTGGCTGGGGTGCCGGGACCATCCCACTAGCATTCCTGGGTATCACTACATCGTTCTGGGTGATGGCAGCTGCCCTGTTCATTGTCGGATTCAGCTCAGGGGCAGGAATGGTCATCTGGGGCACGCTTCTGCAACAGCGGGTTCCGATAAACATGATTGGCCGCGTCGCAAGCCTGGACTTTTTCATTTCGATCGCGCTGATGCCACTTTCGATTGCCCTGGTCGGTCCCATCGCAATGGTGGTACCCGCAACCGTCATCTTCGCCGTAGCAGGGACAACACCGGTATTGATCGCGGTCCTTGCCGTACTCGCCGGGAGAATGCGACGAGACGAAATGAAGCATCCTCTCAATGCCACCACTGAGAGCCAAGACCCCATCGAGTTGATACGTCAGGAACACGAATAACCCCCTCACAGGTGCAAATGTTCATCACCTGGGCGTGGGAGTCCGCTAAGGATGCTTCCACGCCCACGAGGGGCAGGCAGGAGGCAATCCCGCCGCAGCGTTCCCGCTGCCACAAGTCCAGAACTCACGAGCACGCTGCCAAGAATTGAATGTTCCAAATCGCTGTGAACCGCGCACAGACAGGTTCGCCAAAAGGAGCTGTCCCAGTAGACGTTCCTTGGGTTCTTGCGGGACTGGTTACGTTCAGAGCAGCGTGGTCCATACCAGTATCAGACCCGCTACCTATGGTTCAGTCAGCGCTATACGCAGGGGGCGAAGCCCGCTTGGTGTGGTGGTGGTGAAGGCATAGCGACCGAGCATGTTGACGTGTTGATCGCCGAGCGGGGACAACCGGACGATATCGGCGTCATCCACGAGGTTGCCGTCCTCGCGCAGTGCATTGATGGAGGCATCTGTGTAGCGGGTGTTCCAGAGCACGATGGCGTTCAGGACCAAGCCAAGTGCACCGAGCTGGTCCTCCTGGCCCTCGCGGTAGCGCTGGTAGATCTGCCCGCGCCGCCCGTGGAAGATGGCGCGTGCCAGACGGTGGCGTGATTCCTGGACGGTCTGCTGCGTATGGGTCGTTCGCCGGTATGTTTCCTCGAGTGGGTCAATGAGGGCGAGCAGGTGGATGGTCTTGTCGATGCGCCCGTATTCGGTGATCGCGGCACCGAGTGGGGACGGGCTGCCGTCACGCGAGAGCACGCGCAGCAAGTCGTAGGCGCGCACCGTCCCTGTCGCCAGAGACGCAGCGACGCGGGTCATGTCATCCCAGTGTGCGGCGATCCTGGCTAAGTTGATCCGGTTGCGGGCGACATCGTTCAGCGACCCGTAATCGGAGTCCGTGGTGCCACGCGGGGTTGCGCGCCAGAGGCGTTGGTCGGACAGATTGGCGATCCGTGGCGAGAACCGGTAGCCCAGCAGGGCGAAGATCCCGAAGACCATGTCGGAGTAGGAAGCCGTGTCCGAGGTGATCGTTTCCGGTCGGGGGCCGCCGTCGAGGTTCAATATCGTGTCCAGCACGTAGAGTGAATCACGCACGGTGCCGGGCACGACAGTGGCGCCGATGCCGGCCACCTGGTCGTTGACCGCGTTGAACCACGTCAGCCCGCGTCCACGGCCGAAATACTTCGGGTTCGGGGCAGCGTTAATCGTGCGTACCGGTACCACGAACCGCAGACCATCGACCGAGGCCAGCAGCCCACCGCCCCACACCTGAGCGACAGGGATCTCACCCTGGGCCTTGATCAAGGTCGCGTTCGCGGCGGCGTGAGTCTCGCTGCGCAGGTAGTTCGCATCCACGTGTCCAAGCCGAGCGCGCGTCAGAGACGGGTGGCCCTCAGCAACCACGGGTGTCAGGCCAACGTTGCAGGCCTCTGCAACCAGCAGCGCCGCAACCGAGCGCGGCAGATCATCCATACGGGCCCTGGACTGCCCGATGTGAGTGTAGGCGTCGAGGAACCCGGTCCAGGAATGAACCTCCAGCAGCAGCTCGGGAAGATCTACCCGTGGCAGCATCGAGGCGACCTGCCCACGGAGTTCACGCAGCGAGTCCGGGATCTCCAGGGCATCCAGACGGTCAACCTTCAAACGTGTGCGCCCGTCCGTACTTGAGGGTTCCACCCGTACTGAACCGTTTGGGCCCGCTTCCTCGAGGCTTGCCGTCAAGTTCTTCCAGGCCGTATCCAGTACCTCAACACGATCGTTCAGGAGTTCAGCAGCCGGCCCTTCCAGGCCCAAGCTGGTCAGCGCCCGATCACGTACCTGTTCCCACTGCTCACCGTCGAGCAGCTGGGCGCGTGGGTCGCCCCACCGGGTCGATGGTGTGGCAAACACGTCCCGACGGCGCAGGCAAACGCGTAGCTGCTCCAACACGCACAAAATCCATGCTTCCCGGTCAACTTCTACCCCGTCGCGACCGAACACCGCCGCGCGCCAGGCAGCCGGTACCAAGGCCTCGGTAACGTCGTCCTTGTGGAGCTGCCGGCGGCCACGCAGGGCTTCCAATCCGGCCAGGGCATCAAGCACAGGCTGTCCCGTTGCCGTTGCCCGCAGTGGCAACACGGTAGCCAACAACCCCAGGAACGGGGCAACCGTCCGGTATCGGCGGGCCACCTGCACACGCATCGCGCCCTCCAGTCCCGAGGCATCCGGGATGAGAGCACCGACCGTGTCGGCGTACTGCGTGATCTGATCCCTTGCGGCGACCTTTTCCAGCCGCGCCCATACCGTCGCTACATCGACTTGCTCGCCCGCTTCCTCCAGCAGACAGACCAATTCACGGCCGACACGGGCAAGAACAGCCGAGGCTTTCTCCAGCTCCGGCAGTGTCTCCAACCGTGCCGCGACCGCAGCCCGCTTCGAGGGCCCCAATACCTTCGATGCCATCAGTGCATCGAACAAGTCCAACGCATCATCGACCGCCGCCACTGACAACGCTTCCACTGTCGCAACCAACGTGGCCGTGCGGCGCGGCTCCGCCAATCGGCGCAGCGACTGCGCCTTTGCTTCCACCCCATACCGTGCCAGCGCCCGTAACCGAGATGCCGGCATTCCTGAAGTCTCCACCGCGTCAATCCCCAGGGCACTGACTTGCTCGACCCGTGTCAGGGCCTTGTTCAAGGCAGGCCCGGATAACCTCACAGGCCCTGCGCGTAATGCTTCTAACCTGGACCCACGGGCACCCTCATCAACGGCCAGCAATCCAAGCAAACGTCCCGGCAACTGAGGATCCGCGACCATTGCTGCCCCAGCCAGTCGCTCGTGCAGCTCGGACACTGCACGTTCACGAGCAGCCTGAACCGACTTCAGTAGTCTCGTCACGCCAGGAAGGAGTACCTGTTTCCGACGCAACCAGGCCACCGCATGGGCGAACAACGCCTTCGGCCCCTCACCATGCGTCCAGGCGCGCGAGTAAACGAACTCGCTCAAATCCTCGACCGCAGCTCCCGTGAAGTCCCCGTAGCCATAGAGCCGGCGGATCTCCCGCGCATGAGCGTTCGGAGTCGCAACGCGCTCGGGGTACCGCTTGATCATCGAGGGATCATTGATTCGGAGCTGTGCCGCCAAATATTCCACCACGGACCACGGAACATCCAGCGGATCCGACAGGAAAGCACCCAAGAACCGCACTGTCCCAACCTGAAGCGCAAAACCGAGCCGATTATGGTCACCGCGGCGCTCAGCAATCCCTTCCAGGTCAGCCGCGTCGAGATAGAAGAACTGCTCCAGCTCCGCCTGAGATGGTTCGCCTACGAACCGCCCGAACACCACCGCTTGTTCCTCAGTCAAATATTGATCAGTAGACATATCATCACGCTACCTCGCGCCCTCGCAGGGCTTAGCGCTCAATCCGTCCCCGTTACTACCAAGACCCCAACCTCGCCCACTACATCCTCCGATCCCTCCTCGACACCGGCGGATTCAGACCCCTGCTACACCGTCAAATGCGATGAGCCGCATATCTCATGTGCAGGTCTCACTCCCCGGCGGCACGAGCTCGCGCGGAGCGTAAGAGAAGATGCGTCTGGCCTCGGGCTGTGGTCACGCTTTCGCTGTCGATCGCGAAGACTTCGAGAACCCGAGACTTCGTCAGCACGGCGTCGGGGTGTCCGTGTGCGCGCAACTGCCCCTCGGCGAGGAGGAGCATGTCGTCCGTGTAGCGGATCGCGAGGTCGAGGTCGTGGAGGGCGCAGAGGACCGTTACCCGAAGGTCTTGCAGGAGCTCCATGAGGGCGAATCTGTGCTGGACGTCGAGGTGGTTCGTGGGCTCGTCCAGCACCAGCAGAGTGGGGTCGTGACGGAGGGCTCGTGCGAGAAGTGCGCGTTGCAGTTGTCCGCCGGAGAGAGCCGCGACTGGTTCGGTCGCGAGTTCGTCGAGTCCGACGCGCGCCAGGGTGCGATTGACCTGGTGCGTGGAGAGTTTCTGAGGGCCCAGAGCGACGAGTTCGGTCACGGTGACGTCGGGAAGGGGCCCCGTGTGTTGCCGGAGAACTCCGATCTTCCGAGCCCTGTCGCGAGCGCGCATCGTGCTGATGTCTTCACCGTCGACCGTGACGGTGCCGGTGAAGGCCGGATGGTATCCGGTAAGGAGGCTCAGGAGAGTTGACTTGCCGCATCCGTTGGGTCCGACGACGGCGACGATCTCACCCGCTGCGATTGTGGCGCTGACGTTGTCGAGCGCGCGCCGTGGTCCGTAGTTCACGGACACGGCGTTGAAAGCCACTTCGGATGGCGTCGTATGCGATGAGCTCATGAGAGGGCCATGGCGCGATTCTTGCGCATGAGGAGGATGAAGATTGGCACGCCGATCGCCGCGGTGAAGATCCCGACTGGAAGCTCTGACGATGCTAGCACGGTGCGCGCGGCGAGGTCCGCCGAGCTGAGCAGGATCGCCCCCAGCAACGCAGACACGGGAATGACGCGCTTGTGCATACCGCCCACGAGGAGACGGGCGATGTGCGGCACGATGAGGCCCACGAAGCCGATAGTCCCCGAGACGGCGACTGCGGCGCCGGTCATCAGGGAAGCGAGAGCGAAGACGAGCACCCGGGAACGCCCCGGATGCACCCCTGACGCGGCCGCTTGAGCGTCTCCGAGGCCGAGGAGGTCAAGGCGCCCGCTAGACATTGCGACGAGAACGATCGCGACGATGATCACGGGGCCGATGACGAGCAGCAGTCGCCATTGGGCGCCTGCCAGACTCCCGAGAAGCCAGAACATCACCTGCTGAGTGGCATCGGAATTCCCGGATCGGATGAGGAGAAAGGACATCACCCCTCCGAGAAGTTGACCGATCGCGACTCCGGACAGCACCAGTCGGCCTGCGGACATCCCCCAGCGTGAGGTCGCTGTGGCCGCGACGATGATTCCGGTCGCAGCGGCACCGACGAAAGAGGCGACCGGGAGCAACAGCACTCCGAAGGTGGCAACACCGACGGAAGTGATGACCAGGACCGCCGCGACCCCGGCTCCGGAAGACAGGCCGAGGACGTAGGGGTCGGCGATGGGGTTGCGGACGAGGACCTGTGCGCACGCTCCGGCGACTGCCAGGGCGGCGCCGACCACTGCGGCCTGCAACACGCGCGGCATGCGTAGTTCCCAGACGATGAAATCCAGGGAGCCAAGCTCGGGTTTTCCCGCCACGCGCCCGGAGATGACCTCGATCACCTCTCCGGGGGCGATCGATACCGCGCCGACACCGACGCTGATCACCATCACTGTCAGAAGCAGGAAGAGGAGCCCGATGAGGATGGCGGTCAGAGGGATGGCGCGCAGGGCCCCGGTTCGGCGTCTGCGCGTCTCCTCAGGAAGCATTCGCGACCGCATCCGCGATGATCTGGACGGCGTCCGCATTCAGCAGGCTCGGTGACAGGAGGATGCGCTGCGGCACCACGACGACGTTCTCGTTCTTGACGGCGTCGGTCTCGGCCAACAGCGGGCTGGCCATGATGGCCGCCTTCAGGTCCTCATCGCTGGAATCCGCGAAACCGGACACCACCACGATCACAGCCGGGTTGGCCTCTGTCACCGCCTCCGCAGACAAGCTTGCGAAGTCCTGGAGCTGGTCACGGGCGATGTTGGTACCGCCGGCCAAGGTGATGATGCCGTTCGCTAACCTTGATCCGCCGTTGGTGTTGATGCCCGCGCCAGCGTCGGGCACGGAGGACAAGCTGAGCACGGGCACGTCTGCGTCCCGCGAGGCCGCCGTCGCGTCTGAGACCTGAGTACGAATCCGGTCGATCAGCTCCTCGCCACGCTCGGTAACGTCGAATGCATCGGAGAGCGCGCTTATATACCTGTACGTCTCATCGATGTTGTCCACCGGGACATCCTGCACCGCGCCGCAGGCGGACAGGGCGGCAGATCCCGCGGACTCCAGCTGATCGACAGACGCGGTGCCGTCGAAACCGCCGAACTCGTACTGCGAGATTCCCGTGACCAGGTCCGGGTCGGAGGCGATCACTGCCTCAGCTGACCCCTGTCCGTCGTCAAGAACGGGCACTGCGTCGAGTTGAGCGCGGATGTCTCCGGAGAAGTCGGTCTTGAAGTCTGGAGCCGCAGTGCCCACAACCGTGTCGCCGAGTCCGAGTTCGATGAGAAAGGCCGCCGCTCCGGCGTCCATGGTCACAACGCGCTCGGGGACGGATTCGAGTGAGACAACCGCCGGGCATGTGGGGTCGGTAACGACGTCGGCGGCGCCGGTGGGAGAAGCCGAGGAGCCGGCGGAGTGCCCGCTGTGGTCGGAATGGTCCATCGACCCGCCACCGCATCCCGCGAGGGCGGCGATCGTCAGGGTGGCGAGGAAAGCAGAGGGGAGGATGCGTCGCGAAGTCACCCCTTAACTCTATATCATGTAGAGATAACGGCCTCGCCGCGAGCTTCTGGATGCCACGGGTACTCCATCACGCTGCAGATTCGGTGAGCGACGGCGCGGGAGTCGAACCGATCTACGAGGTGCAGGGCCATGTCGATTCCGGCCGACACGCCGGCGCTCGTGACGACATCGCCAGAGTCGACCCATCGTTCGCCCGACGAGATGCGCGCTGACGGGTGGGACTTCTGGAGCTGGCCGCGGGCCATCCAGTGGGTCGTCGCATTGATCCCGTCGAGAAGGCCAGCAGCGCCGAGCACCTGGGCGCCAGTGCACACGGACGCCATCGTTGCTCCCTGTTCAGCGAGGCGCGAGATCCGCCCGACCTGTTCGAGATCCCCCGCGAGGATGTCGGCACCGCGACCACCCGGGACTATAAGAAGATCGATGGGGCGGTCGCCAAGGCTACCGTCGACATCGACGGTGAGCCCCTTCGCGCAACGGACCGACTTGCCGTCCAAACTCACCGCACGCACGTCGACGCGTCGGTCACCAAGCTCCGCCCAGAAGCGGAGCACTTCCCAGGGACCGATTGCATCGAGTTCCTCGGCCCCGTCGAAGAAAAGCACGTCGACTGCGAGGTCGGGCGCGTTCGTAGTCGAACCGAGGAAGCTCATCGCATCAACACGAGCGAGTGCGAATGCGCCGCCGGCGTGTAGTACGCCCTCGACCTCGCCGTCCGTGAGCTCACGGTCGGCGACCACGCTCACCGTGGATACGCCACCCTCGACGAGATCGATGTTCACCTCTTTGACGCCGCGCACAGCAATCAACTGCGCGGTGACCGTCTCGACACAACCGTGACAGGTCAAGCCCGTCACCGGGGAGCTCCATGTGTTCGTGCTCATTTTCAACCTTCCGTTAGCTTCGGATGCGACTGCCGTCTCCCAGCCGCACGCGTTCCCTTTCAATCGGGACTGCCGCATGATCAGGTGACAGTTTGACATGACCTATGGCTCGGTTTCCAGTTGACGTCGCTAGTCGATGGTCTTCATGGAAGGCTCTTCGCATGCCACGCCCGTACCCTCCCGAGTTCCGTGCCCGTGCCATCGCTCTGGTCCGCGAGGGCCGCCAGGTCAAGCAGACCGCACTGGACCTGGGCATCCACGAGGTCACCCTCCACAACTGGCTGCGACAGGACGATATCGACCTCGGCCGCCGGCCGGGACTAAGCAGTCAGGAATCTGCCGAGCTCCGCGCGGCGCGCGGCCGTGTCCGCCAGCTCGAGCAGGAGATCGCGATCCTCCGCCGGGCCGCGACGTGGCTCGACGAGGAGGGAGGAGTTGCCCCAAAAGGGCGCACCCGGTGATCGACCGACTCGTCGACGCCGGGGCACCCACAAGCACCTGCTGCCGCCTACTGGGCGTCTCCCGTCAGGGCTACTACCGGTACCGAAAGCGCCCGACCAGTGCCACTGAGCTGCGCCGCCGCTGGCTGACCGGCCTGATCCGGGAGATCCACGTCGCCTCCCGCGGCACCTACGGCTACCGCCGCATCCACACCGAGCTCACCATCGGAATGAACATTCCGTGTTCCAGCCGGCTCATCTCCGTCCTCATGACTCGCGCCGGAATCGGTGGCCTTCCAGGCCCAGCCAGAATCAAGCGACTCAAGGGGGTCGCCACAGCGGACGACCTGGTCAACCGCAAGTTCCACCGTCTCGCGCTGAACGAGCTGTGGGTCACGGACATCACCGAGCATCCCACCCGGGAGGGCAAGATCTACTGCGCCGCCGTGCTGGATGCTTGCAGCCGCAAGATCATCGGCTGGGCTATCGACTCCAAACAGGACTCCACCCTGGTCGTGAACGCTCTGGACATGGCAATCCGTGCACGTCAGCCAGGGCCCGGAGGGATCGTTCATGCGGATCACGGAGTCCAGTTCACCTCCTGGGTCTTCACTCAGAAGATCCGTTCAGCGGGACTGCTGCCGTCGTTCGGGACCGTCGGCGATGGCCTCGACAATGCGATGATGGAGTCGTTCTGGTCGACGATGCAGATCGAGCTGCTGAACCGGAAGAAGTGGAAGACGCGCATCGAGCTCGCGAACGCGATCTTCGAGTACATCGAGGTGTTCTACAACCGTCGTCGCCGGCACTCCTCCCTCGAGTACGCGACACCCCACGACTACGACCTCGCCCGCACCCCGCGGGCACTCACCACCATCGGAAGCTAGCGACCAAGAGTGGAAACCTAACCGTAGGGCAGGTCAGTTGTGGTGTCAGGCCGCGAGGCTCACGGCCGGTTTCATGATGGTCTCGTATTCGATGGGGGTCAATCGGCCCAGGCGGGCCTGTCGGCGGCGGCGGTGATAGGTCCGCTCGATCCAGGTGATGATCGCGATCCGGAGCTCGTCTCGGGTCCGCCAGCGCTTGCGGTCCAGGACGTTCTTCTGGAGCAGCGAGAAGAAGGACTCCATCGCGGCGTTGTCCCCGGCGGCACCGACTTGCCCCATCGATCCGATGAGGTGGTGACGGGTCAGGGCGTGCACAAACTTCCGTGATCGGAACTGGGATCCGCGGTCCGAGTGGACGATGCAGCCAGCGGCATCTCGACGCCTGGATATCGGGCTCTTCGCAGTTGACGGTGTAGTCGGGGGTGGGCGGCTGGTTCGTGGATAGACGTCGAGGTCTTCCAAGATGGAAGTTCCTACACTGCTCATCCGCCGGAAGACCTCGACTTGCACCACGCTACCTTCGCCGCGCCCGACCTGACCACGTTCTGCCGTCTCGACGAGCTCGGCCTCGAGGCCGTTGGGCAGCGTCTCGAGCCAGATCGGGCGGTGATCGAGTGCCGCGTCGTCGAGGACGACCCGTGGTGTCGGAAGTGCGGCGCCGAGGGCGCGCCACGGGACACGGTGACGCGCCCGCTGGCGCATGAACCGTTCGGGCACCGGCCGACGACGCTGCTAATCCGGGTGCGCCGCTACCGGTGCGTGTCCTGCCGCCGCACCTGGCGGCAGGACACGTCGAAGGCGGCCGCGCCCCGGGCGAAGATCTCCCGCGGCGGGATCGGGTGGGCACTCACTGCGATCGTGGTCGACCACCTCACCGTCTCGCGCGCCGCCGCCGGTCTCGGGGTGTCGTGGCACACCGCGAACACCGCGATCCTCGCCGAAGGCAAGCGGCGCCTCATCGACGCCCCGGCCCGGTTCGACGGGGTCACCACGATCGGCGTCGACGAGCACGTCTGGCGACACACCCGATTCGGCGACAAGTACGTCACCGTGATCATCGACCTCACGCCCGCCCGCGAGAAGACCGGCCCCGCGCGCTTGCTGGACATGATCGAAGGCCGCTCCAAGTCCGTCTTCAAGCAGTGGCTCGCGGGCCGCCCGAAGCAGTGGCGCGACGGGATCGAGGTGGTCGCGATGGACGGGTTCAGCGGGTTCAAGACCGCCGCCGCGGAAGAGCTCCCCGACGCGGTTGCGGTGATGGACCCAATCCATGCCGTCCGTCTCGTTGGCGACGCGCTGGATGCCTGCCGGCGCCGGGTCCAGCAGGACACCACCGGGCACCGCGGGATGAAGGGCGACCCGCTCTACAAGGCCCGCCGCACCCTCCACACCGGCGCGAGCCTGCTCACCGACAAGCAGCGGGCACGCCTGGACGCGGTGTTCGCGAGCGAGGAGCATGTCGAGGTCGAGGCGACCTGGGGCATCTACCAGCGCATCGTCGCCGCCTACCGGGAACCCGACAAGAAGAAGGCCAGGCAGGCCATGCAGGCGGTGATCGCCACGATCACCACCGGGGTTCCCGCGGCGCTCGTGGAGATCCGCAAGCTCGGCCGCACCATGAAGCAACGCGCCGCCGACATCCTCGCGTTCTTCGACCGGCCCGGCACCAGCAACGGCCCGACCGAGGCGATCAACGGCCGCCTCGAACACCTCCGCGGCTCCGCGCTCGGCTTCCGCAACCTCACCCACTACATCGCCAGGTCGCTGCTCGAAGCCGGAGGGTTCAGACCTCACCTACACCCTTGATTCCGAAGAGCCGCGAAAGCCAAAGCGAAGATGGAGAAGCTCATCACCGCGCTGAGCAAGCGCGTCCCGGACGCCTTGCCCGAGCTGGCCAAGCTCGGCCGAACACTGACGAAACGGGCTCTTCACAGATGAGGGTGTAGCGCGTAGTCAAGGATCGAACGGCGTGGCGCTGCCCGGGTAGGCATCGAGGCCTTCC
>NZ_NRGT01000014.1:0-16660 GCF_002332285.1 Glutamicibacter sp. BW77
GTAGTGCCACGCTTTTAATTGTTAACAGTTAGCGATTCACCTCGACGTAAGCCCAGGTCTACGCATTGTTCGGCTATTTGCAGAGTCTAGGGTTTCATGCCCCAGATCTCGGTAGAAATGGCAGCGAATGCTCGCGCAAGTTCGCAGCCCCACAAGGCAACTTCCGCTGCATCGTAGCTTGTTTTCGTCGCGACTCCGACATGTGAAAGATGATAGCCTCTGGCTTGATATGGGTGCTCTACCCCGAATAGTTGCTGTTGCTTTGAGGGGCTTCTGTGTCGCGATAGCCGCACTAGGTTTTCGGTTTCTAACCGCTCAGCAACTTCCCATGCTCGATGGAGCGCAGTGCACATATTAATTTTTGACTCGCCTTCAACCTCATCGTGCTCGTCAGTGAAGAACCCGATTTTGGCGGAGAACTTCGGCTGTGAAGTTGCCACCCTCGTGCCTTGCACTTGTCCAAATACCCAGGTACCTGGAACTGAGTAGTCAAGGCTCGGATAGCGACTGTCTGCGTAGGTTAACTCCACCTTCACCTCGGGACCAAGCGTTGTTAATGCTTGTCCCAGCAGCCGACGAGTTTTGGCCTTGGTACCGGGTAAGCCCGCGAGCAGCAAAATGTCATTCAACAGCTGACCTGCCAGAGGATTCGTCGGCTCCAATTTGTGGAGCAGATCTGACCAGGAAACCGCCCGTAGGGTCGGGCGTTCGGTCAATACTTCGACCACGTCGATAGCATCACAAGCTGGCACCAAGAGGATACCTGCCGAATTCGGAAATCGATCTGCATATCGATCCATCTGCTCGGTAGATGCAAAATCGTCGATTTTTGCTTCGAGAAACACGTATTTATCGTTTCTCGCGCTGAACGTTAGATCTGTGTCCAGCAGTTCGCGCCGGATACTCTCCGGATCGATATTATTCAGCTCAAAGCCAGTGAGGGAGCTGAGCGCCGCTCCGAATTCGTCAGGGTGGCAGATGGCCAAAGCCGATAACGCGCGAACCGCGCTCTGCTCTGAAGTCCAAGCTTGTGGGAGGCGAGGCGAGGTCATAAATATTATCCTTGCCCCAAAGAGAGAAATGACCTCGTGCAACACGCACGAGGTCATTCCAACTCTTGTATTATTTAGATCCACATGGCTGGATCAATATATTCGGCCGGGTCCACCGCAGGCTTGCGTTCCTCGGGAGTGCGCGGGCGGTTCTGCGCCGGAATACCGGTGACAATGGATCCTGCCGGAGCATCCTTGACTACCACTGCGTTGGCGCCCACCGCGGAGTCTGCACCAATGGTGATCGGGCCAAGCACCTTCGCACCGGCACCAATGACCACGCGGTCCCCGATGGTGGGGTGGCGCTTGACCTTAGCCAGTGAGCGTCCGCCGAGGGTGACCCCGTGATAGAGCATCACATCTTCGCCGATTTCGGCGGTTTCACCGATCACGATGCCCATGCCGTGGTCGATAAAGAAGCGCCGTCCAATGGTGGCACCGGGGTGGATCTCGATGCCGGTGATTGCACGGTTAGCCTGTGAGAGCAGGCGTGCCGGCCATTTGAGCGACGGGTTCTGCCACATCTTATGCGCCAAGCGGTGCATCCAGATCGCGTGCAGTCCTGAATACACGAAGAAGTTTTCGGTATCACTACGGGCTGCCGGGTCATGGGAGCGAGCGGTGGCGAGATCTTCGCGTAACCGGGAGAAAAAACTCATAAATACAACCTTTGTGCTTGCAGCAAGCTGACGTGCCCTGAAACAGGGAACATGACAAATCGGCGTGAGCCGCTTGATGGACCTATATAGATCCAACAGCGCGTCACGCCGATTTATTCACGACTTTGAAAACTAGTTATTAGCCGCGGATGTCATCAAAGAGCAAGGTGGAGATGTAACGCTCGCCAAAGTCGGGAACGATGGTGACGATCTGCTTGCCTGCGTACTCTTCACGGGCAGCAATCTGCAACGCACCCCATACCGCGGCGCCGGCGGAGATACCGCCAAGAATGCCTTCCTTCACACCCAGTGCGCGAGCCACCGAAACGGAGTCTTCGATCGACGCATCAAGCACCTCGTCGTAGAGTTCGGTATCCAGCACCTCGGGGATGAAGTTTGCGCCCAGACCCTGAATCTTGTGTGGGCCTGGCTTGCCGCCATTGAGGATTGGTGAATCCTTCGGCTCCACCGCAACGATCAGCAGGTTAGGGTTCTTTTCCTTCAGGTAGCGTCCGGCGCCGGTGATGGTGCCACCGGTACCGATACCTGCCACGAGCACCTCAACCTTGCCGTCGGTGTCTTCCCAGATCTCTGGGCCGGTGGTTTCCGCGTGAACCTGTGGGTTCGCGGTGTTGGCGAACTGCTGGGCCCAAATAGCGTTATCCGAGGTAGCGACGATTTCCTTCGCCTTTTCTACCGCGCCACGCATGCCGTCGGCGCCCGGGGTCAATACGATCTCGGCACCGTAAGCGCGGAGCATGACGCGGCGCTCGGTGGACATCGTCTCTGGCATGGTCAAGATGACCTTGTAACCGCGAGCGGCGCCCACCATGGCCAGGGCGATACCGGTGTTGCCACTGGTGCCTTCCACGATGGTTCCGCCTGGTTTGAGCGCACCGGACTTTTCTGCGGCGTCCACGATGGCGACACCGATACGATCCTTGACCGAGTTGGCTGGGTTGTAGAATTCCAGCTTAACTGCGACGCTACCTGGCAGGCCCTCGCCCAAACGGTTGAGCTTAACTAGAGGGGTCTTACCGATGATCTCGGTGACGTTGTTGTAGATCTTGCCCATTTGTATGCAATCCTTACGTGACTTGGTGCAGGCCGCTGTTGCCCGGCGTGTGGTGCTGAAGTTTCAGTACTAAGCCTAATCGGCTCGTTGAACACTCAGGACTCGTTAAGCCATTGAGCGTAATATTTCCTGACTTTTACGAGCTTCGGGTCAATAATGACTCGACAATATCCGACTTCTTGGTTCTCCGAGTAGAAATCTTGGTGAACTTGCTCGGCCGGGTAGAAATCTTTGGACTCCTCAATCGTGGTGACGATCGGGCTGGGGTACAGTGCCGCGTACTTGTTGATGGCTGCTTCAAAGAGCTCACGCTGTGCATCATCGAGTGGGAACATTGCCGAACGATACTGGGTACCCACGTCGTAGCCTTGGCGGTTTAATGTGGTCGGATCATGCACCGTGAAGAACATGTCCAAGATAATTTCCGCCGGGACCACCTGTTCGTCGAAGATCACCGCGACAACTTCCGCGTGACCGCTAGTGCCGGAACAGACCTGACGGTAATCCGGATTTGTGGTGTGTCCGCCCTGATATCCGGAGAGCACCGCGTGCACTCCGCGGGTGCGCTGATAAACGGCGTCTAAACACCAGAAACAACCGCCCGCTAAAACGAAGGTTGTCAGTTTGGTGTCCTCGACGTTCAACGACGCGGAAAAATGATGGGGTGTGTCTAATCTGAGAGTACTCACAGAGTTCATAACGTCGCGGCGTTGCATTATGTTCCACACCCAGTTTCAGCGCGTAGGGTAGAAATATGCAGAGCAAGGCTAATACCCCGCAGAATCCGGCAGCGAAAACTCCGGCTGGGCAGTCCGCGAACCTCTCCACCGTCAACGGCGAGGCCACGGAAGGAACAGAGACCGAAGCTAGTGCCAGCCTCACCACGTTGGGCGCAGTGCTCGAAGCAGTCGAGGAACTGTGGCCAGAATCGTTGGCCGAAGACTGGGACGCCGTTGGGCTAGTTACCGGTCGCATTACCGCACCGGTGAAGAAGATCGTGATGGCGGTGGATCCGACCCTAGAGGTCATTAACGACGCGATCACCCGCGGGGCAGATTTGTTGATCACCCATCACCCGTTGTTGTTGCGTGGTGTCACCCAGGTGGCCGGAACCAGCTTTAAAGGCGAGGCGATTCACCGGCTGATTGAATCCGGTACCGCACTACTGACAGCGCACACCAATGCAGATAACGCCATTGGTGGTGTTAATGATGCCCTGGCCGATGCCTTTGGTCTCAAAGACTGTGTCCCGCTGGTCGAATCTAAGGATGGGTTACCCGAAGAGGGTTTGGGCCGGGTTGGTTTCCTCGATAAGCCGATGAAGCTCGAAGATTTTGCCGAACGGGTCTTTACCGTGCTTCCGGCAGTTGCCGGTGGTGTTCGGGTGGCCGGTGACCGGCTGGGAATTGTCCGCAAGATCGCGTTGTGCGGTGGAGCTGGTGACTCACTCTTTGACGCGGTGCGCGCCCACAAGGCAGACGTTTACGTCACCGCAGATTTGCGCCACCATCCGGCCAGTGAGGCGCGCGAGGCTGCCGAGGGGGGACATCCTTTCCTGATCGATGTTTCGCACTTCGCCTCCGAGTGGGTGTGGCTTTCCGCCGGCGCCCGCGCGTTGGAAAACGTTCTGCAAGATTTGGGCCATGAGGTACAGATCGAGGTGTCCCAGGTGAACTCCGATCCTTGGGACTTCGTGCTGACTCCATAACATGTTGCATCATCTTGAACTTTGGGTAGCCGACCTGAGCGCCAGTACTGGTTCCTTGGGTTGGCTATTCTTGCGTCTGGGATTCGAAGTCGAAGCTACTTGGCCCAGCGGCATCAGCTACCGCCACCAAGACTTCTACATCGTGCTCGAATCCGGACCGGACGTGAGCCAAGGGCCGCATCAACGCACGGCGCCGGGGCTAAACCATGTGGCCTTTCACGCCGGTAGCCGCGAACAGGTCGATGAGCTGGCCATCGAGGCGCAACAGCACGGGTTTACGCTGATGTTTGCCGATGAGCATCCGTTTGCCGGGGGAGCGGAGCACTATGCTGCCTATCTGGAAGATACGTCGGGATTCGAAGTTGAGCTGGTCGCGCAGTTCTAGCCACAGTGATTTAGCCCTACCCAGGTCGCAAAAATACCGGGGTGCGGCAAACTTTCTGAGATCCGGTTAGTCGAGATTCGCTTCGATCCAGAACTGCCTCGCCTCGCGGATAGCCTCGGCATTTTGCTGTCCACCGTAGGTGGCCGCAAAACGTGCATCTGCGACGTACAACTCGGACAGGCCGGTATACGCGGTGCGATCCGGGACTCGACCGGCCCAGTACTCGGTCACCCAACGATGATGCGCGGCAATCAGCGACTGAAAGCGTGCGCCGGAAGGATCTACTCCTGCGGCCGCGGCCTCGCGCAACGCTGTATTGATGTCAACGCTTCGCTGGCCATCGGCTTGGAGCTGGTCCTCGCTCATTTGCTCGCGACGCTTCGCGCTTCGCTCCCATGCGTCGTCGCCCCATCTGCCGCGTACCTCGGCTTCGTGCTGGCTCTGGTCGAATCCGTCGAAAATATCCTTGATGGTCATGCTCTTACCTTTCGTGACTGCGTCCAACGTGTGTCGAACGGCAGTGATTTGCTGAATGGTTCGGTCTCGGCGCTCTTCCAGAAGCGCGAGATGGGTGGTGATTGCTTCGGCGAGCGTTCCATCGTCTTCTAGCGCGTTCTGGATTGTCGCGAGCGGAAGCTCCAACGCGCGCAGTGACAGGATTCGGTAGAGCCGTGATAATTCCGTCTCGCCGTAGAACCGGTATCCGTTGTGTGCGACTCGGGAGGGACGGAGCAGACCGATCTGCTCGTAGTGTCGTAACGTGCGACTGGTGAGCCCGGTCGCGCGGGCTACATCTTTGATTGGCCACTCCGGCATTGCTGCGCTCCTTGGCTAGGTTTTGTTTGGGTTGGGTGTCTGTGCTTTGGTAGTTTCGAATTTCCGTTGAGGTGTTCCTCGACCAAGTGTGTACTGCCACCTGATCCGCGAACATGTCAGCTGTGGTGAACTCCCGCGTTTCGAACGGCCAGGCGACTTAGCTGCGCTCGACCGCGCCTGCTGAGAAGGATGCCGTGGCCGTGCCTCCAACCGCGGTCTCTTGAGTTGCGAGGATGTCTTGATACTTTGCGCGGCGAAGGTGTACCAGGGCAGGAGTATTTTCCGGGCCGGGGATGGCTGCAAGGTTTACGAACCCAGCGTGTACGTACAGTGTTTGGGTGGCCGCGAGGTCGCAGATTGACCAGTTGATTGCTGGCGCGTTGTGTTTGGTCATAAATGTAACCCTGCCAGTTGACGTTACGTCAGAGTCAAGGGTTTGAAATCGTGGGCGTCGTTAGTCGGCTCAAATCGAGATCATCGCCCGCCCAATTCTCGTCTCGACGCCCGAATGAAATGCTCCCCAGAAGGTGGGCTGAGAAATCAGAAACCAACATCGGGGGAGCAGGTCACAAAATGCCCGGGGCTATTTAATCGATACAGAAAGTGGCGAAGCTTAGTTGCCTTATCCCGCTTGATACTCGTCATTGCCCGTCGACGAGCGTCCCGTTCTCGGAGCGCTGGTAGCTACGGGCATTGGTGCCCCACGAAATATTCGTTTCCTTTGAGGCGTTCGGGTACGCAGAAATGGACAAGAAGTTCACCTTTATACCGGCAGGGGACGACTACGGCCTACCTAGCTAAATCAGGCCGGTCAGCAGGGTACTACTTGGCTGTGGTGAACTGGTGATCCTCTGCCAGCAGGATATTCAGTGCCAGGCCCTTCTTATCTTCTAACAGCCGCGCATCCCATTTGGTTTGCGCCAGGGCCAGTAGCTCCTCTGGATTCTGCGGGGTGACCGACTGCTGAACGAGGAAGCGAGCGACCTCTCCGCGGGTGTGCTTGGCAAAGTGCGAGACCACCTTCGGGGTGCCGTTGCGCATCTGGAATACGTTCACCGCAACGCTGTTTCCACTACTTGGCTTGTAAGCTGCCGCGTAGGTGCTTGACCGAGCATCCACGATCAGCTGATCGCCGGCTACTTCGTCGAGGACCGGGGTCAGTCGTTTCTTCCACCAGCTGGTCAGCTTGCCCAGTGGTTCAAGCTTGGCCGACATGGATAAGCGGTACGGGGGGATTCGGTCGCCGAAGCGGACTGCGCCCCACAGCGCGGAAACCACGATGATGGAGTCATCTGCACGCTGTTGTGCCGCGGGATCTAGCGAGGAATAATTCAGCGCCTCAAAAAGCACACCCGAATAAATGTCATGCGCCTTCGCCGCGGGCTCGGTGTGCAGGTTAATGTTGCGCGCTACCTCCTTGGCCAGGGACGCTCCCACACCGAGCACCTCCATGGCGTTTTCGCGGGCCGAGACTTCGGACAGGGCCGCTAGCACCGCAGCTCGATCCTCTGTCAGCTGCGCAAAGGAAAGCTCACCGGAAACAAACGGTGCGCCGTGAGCATGAGCGGTTTTACCTTCGGAAGGTGGCAACAAAATAAGCACGCCTTCCAGCTTATCCGAGATCAACCGGGGCTCAGCGCAGGTAGATAGCTGGAACGAAGAGCTGATCATGTACGAATCACCGGCACCTAGCTACGCTGAGCACAGTAACCTGAACTCGATTTTTGCAGTGAGGAAACATCATGAATGAATCTGCGCACAGCTCTTCCTCGGAGGAATACGACTTTGACCTGATAGTCATTGGTGCCGGCCCGGCAGGGGAGAACGCGGCCGATTACGCGGTCAAGCATGGGTTGCGGGTCGCAATCATTGAGTCTGAACTGGTTGGCGGCGAATGTTCCTATTGGGCGTGCATGCCGTCCAAGGCACTGCTTCGCAGTGGGCAGGCGTTGAATGCGGCACGCAGGTTACCTGGAGCAAAGCAGGCAATCACCTCACCGATCAACGTCGAGCAGGTATTAGCGCGACGGGATTCATTCGCCGGTGACTGGGATGACTCGGGGCAAACCGGGTGGCTAGACTCGGCGGGGATTGAGCTGATTCGCGGCCGCGGTGAACTTGTCGGTGCGCATCTTGTCCAGGTTGGACAGGCCCAGTATTCGGCGCTCGCCGTGGTGCTTGCTACCGGTTCGGTGCCGGCGCTGCCCAATATTGAGGGTTTAGTACAGGCCAAACCCTGGGGCACCAGAGAAGCTACCGCGGCTAAAGAAATTCCCGCGCGCTTGATCATTATTGGTGCAGGTGTGGCGGGCACCGAGCTGGCCTTCGCCTTTTCTTCCCTTGGTTCACAGGTCACGATGCTCTCCCGCGGATCCTTGGTCAGTCGTGAGGAACCATTTGTTGGCAAATATCTTGCGAAAGCACTAGAAGTTGCGGGCGTTCAGTTCCTTCAGGGTGTCACCCCGGATCGTGTAGACCGAGACGCAGAGGGTGTGGTGAGCGTCCGGCTTGGGGACGGTAGGCAAATTTTCGCCGATCAGGTGCTGGTTTCTACCGGCAGGCGGGCTAATACCGCGAATCTTGGCTTGGCGGCACTGAACCTGGACCCCACGGCAAAGCTGAGTGTGGATGACACGATGCTCGTTGAGGGCTTCGACTGGCTTTACGCGGTGGGCGATGTGAATTCCCGCGCCGCACTAACCCATCAGGGAAAGTACCAGGCTCGCATTGCCGGTGAGGCGATCGCCGCGCGGCGCAACGGCGAACAGCTCTCGGAAAGGCAGTGGGGTAGCCACGTGGCGAGCGCTGATCACGTCGCCGTCCCACGAGTAATTTTTAGTGACCCGCAGGTCGCGGCCGTCGGAATGACCGAAGCGGAAGCGCGAGCTAAAAAACTCAACATCCGCTGTGTGGAGTACGAGCTGGGTGCAGTGGCCGGCGCCAGTCTGCACGCCGACGGGTATCAGGGCCATGCCAAGTTGGTCGTTGAGCAAAATCGCCAGGTGGTTATCGGGGCAACCTTTGTCGGTCAAGATGTCGCAGAGCTTTTGCACGCGGCGACTATTGCGATTGTCGGCGAGGTGGCTATGGACAGGTTGTGGCATGCGGTTCCCGCATACCCAACGATCAGTGAAATTTGGTTGCGCTTATTGGAGGAATATCATTTCGCTACGCCAAATGTGGCCAGCGGCTCGTAAGGCGAAGTCGGTGTAAGGAAACTGGCGGGGCTAGAATGGTTAACGAATGGGATGACTAGGCGATCGCGTGCCGTGCAAACGGCCCGAGGAACGTCCGGGCTCCACAGAACAGGGTGGTGGGTAACGCCCACTCGGGGTAACCCGCAGGCTAGTGCCACAGAAAATAGACCGCCAGGTTTTCCTGGTAAGGGTGAAACGGTGGTGTAAGAGACCACCAGCATTCCGGGTGACCGGGATGGCTTGGTAAACCCCACCCGGAGCAAGGTCAGACAGACTGCGTTATGAGGGCTGTTCGCCCCATGCAGTCGGGTGGACCGCTAGAGGCTGTCGGCAACGGCAGTCGTAGATAGATGATCGTCTTCGCGCAAGCGGACAGAACCCGGCGTATCGGTCATCCCATTCACTCACCACTCTGGTGAGATGATTCACAGGCGTCAGGCTCCGCTTCGCGGGTGCACCGTCTAGAATAGATACGTACTTGCGGGGATGATCCTGTTACCCCGCGCCACCGCAAAAGCAATGGTGCTTCTCACGGTGCCAACCGACTTTATGGATCTGGAAGTCGGCTGAAATGGAAGGATTTTCTGTGACCCAGCAGTCTGTCGTTGCCCAGGAAGAATGGAGCGGGCGCGAAGAGCTCGCCGAGGCCATGATTCCACTGATCGGACGTCTTAACCGCAAGAACAATGTGGTGACCTCGATCTACGGCCGTAAGTTGATCAACCAGTCGGCCATCGACATCATCAAGGCCCACCGCGTAGTGCGCCGGATTGATGGCAAGGAATTGGCGTTGACCACTACCATGCCGATCCTTGAAGCAATTGAATCCTTGAACGTTGGTTCGGTTTCCGTTGACTTGGGCCGCCTGAACAAGAAGTTCGTCGAATCCGGTTCGCAGGACCTGAACGCATTCCTCACCGAAGAATTGGGCGAAAAGGTCGGTCAGGCTGGCGCCACCGACGTTGAGCCACAGGACGTCGTGCTCTACGGATTTGGCCGTATCGGCCGTCTGCTGGCACGTATCCTCATCGAGCGCGGAGGCTACGGCCTGCGCCTGCGAGCCATCGTGGTGCGTAAGGGCTCGGATGACGACATCGTCAAGCGTGCTTCGCTGCTGCGTCGCGACTCGGTCCACGGCCGCTTTGACGGCTCGATCACCGTGGACGAGGCCAACAGCACCATCTTGGCCAACGGCACGCTGATCAAGGTCATCTACTCGAATGACCCAACCACCGTTGACTACACCGAGCATGGCATCAACAACGCCATCGTGGTGGATAACACCGGTCGCTGGCGTGACGAGGCTGGCCTGTCCCAGCACCTGCAGGCCAAGGGTGTTGCCCGCGTCCTGCTGACCGCACCGGGCAAGGGCGATCTGAAGAACATCGTCCACGGCATCAATGATTCCTGGATCACCGCCGAGGACAAGATCGTCACCGCCGCGTCGTGCACGACCAACGCGATCACCCCGATTCTGAAGGCACTGAACGACAAGTTCGGCGTCATCCACGGACACGTTGAAACCGTTCACTCGTTCACCAACGACCAGAACCTCATCGACAACTTCCACAAGGGTGAGCGTCGCGGCCGTTCGGCAGCGCTGAACATGGTGATCACCGAAACCGGTGCCGCCAAGGCCGTCGCCAAGGCCCTGCCAGAGCTCGAAGGCAAGCTGACCGGTAACGCAATCCGCGTGCCAACCCCAGATGTCTCCATGGCGATCCTGAACCTCAACCTTGAGAACGGGACCACCAAGGAAGAGCTGAACGCTTACCTGCGTGAGGCTTCGCTGACCTCCAGCCTGCACCGCCAGATCGACTACATCGATTCCCCTGAGGTGGTGTCCACCGACTTCGTCGGCTCACGCCGCGCAGGTATCGTCGATGGTTTGGCTACCATCGTCTCGGACAAGAACGCTATCGTTTACGTCTGGTACGACAACGAATTCGGTTACTCCTGCCAAGTAGTGCGCGTGATTGAATCAATCGCCGGCACTCACCCGGTAGCGGTTCCTGCAGTACAGGCTCAGCCGGCTTCCGTCTAAGTCTTAATGCATGCACGCAGCACCCCGATCCTTTTGTCTAAGGGTCGGGGTGCTGCGTTTTAAACCACGGGTGGCTTGCTAGAATTTGCCCTATGACTAGGCGTATGAATTATAGGATGACCCGGGCACACGCCGGTAGGCTAGTAGCACTTAGTCTGTGCACTGCGGCACTGAGCTCATGCAGTGTCCCGGGCAGCGAGCTTGGGCTCACCGCGGGCGAGCCGCGCGCGGTAGTCGGAGCTCACTCTTTGCATGATGATGGTGCGTCCATGACGGCCGAAGCGACCGGCGAGCTGACGCTGAGCGCCGGGCAGTGCTTCGAACTGCGTGGTCCGAACTCACGGTCGGCCTTGCTGATATGGCCCACCGAGGCTCACCTGTTGCCCGACGGTTGGCCAGGCCTGCAGGTTGACGATGAGGAGCTTCGCGTCGGCGAACAGCTGAGCATTTCCGGGGGATATCTCCAGCTCAGCGGCGCGGATGCCGAAGCCGTCGCCCAGTGCCAGTCGACCGGCGAAGCATTTGTGGTCCATGATCTTTCGCAGCACACCAAGAACTCGGATCCTGCCCAATAAGTGAGATTCGAATATATGTTCTAGTCATCTTTGGCTTGGTGATCTCCCTTGGTGGTGAAAGGCAAGAATGAAGCGCAGTCACTTGCTCTCGATGTGAATGGAAAGCCAGCTGCTGCTGGAGCCGGCAGGATCGCCGGTAGCGGCCTGTGGGCACATGCTCGCTATCCAGTCTCAGGATTTCCTTGCCGGCCGTTACGCGCTCGCCCAGCGCGCCGGGGCAAGTGTCACCAGACAAGAGGTAGATGCCTGCTTCAGGTCGGGGCAAATGGTGCGTTCATGGACCATGCGTGGCACGCTGCACACCGTCTTGTCCCGGGATGTGCGCTGGCTGATGGCGCTGACCAAAAAACGTACCCTGCAAAAAGTTGCTCCACGCCTGCGCGAATTGCAGATCAGCACCGCAACCATCGACACTGCCGGCACCCTGATCCATGACTGTTTAGAAGTCCATGGCAGCGCCAGCCGGAAAGCACTGTATGCCGAACTTAATGCCCATGGCATCGAGACGACTAATCAGCGCGGAATTCATTTGCTCATGGTCCTGGTGCAGGACGCGCTGATTTGCCTGGGGCCGATTCCCGAGGGAGCAGCTAAAGCCGCGCAGGACTTCGTACTGCTAGACCAGTGGGTCCGCACCCACCGTGAACCCAAAGAGCCACTACAAGAACTTCTGGTGCGTTATTTATCCTCGCAGGGTCCGGCAACCTTACGCGATGCCGCCTGGTATAGCGGGCAAACGCTGACAGCCATCAGGCGCGCGGCCGCCGAGCTGGGCGCCGCACTGTCCAGTGCTGGTGTTGATGGCGGGGGTGAGGACTTGTGGGTTGTTGCCGGCTCTGGCGCGGAGCTTTGATGAGTACTACCTGTCCTACGCCCAGCGGTCCACGGTGGCTACGGAAGAACTGGCGCGACAGATCGCACCGGGCAAAAACGGTATGTTCCTGCCCTTCTGGCTAGTGGATGGCCAGGCGCAGCGCCTATGGAACGCAAAAGCAGCGCCGACCGATTCACTCGGTGCGGCGCTGCATCAGCGTTATCTAGCATTCAGAAGCGACTAGTAGACCTAGTGGCCGAATGGATCTTCGTCGGTACCTGGTAGCCACGTGATACCGGGAACGCACCAACCCAACGACTTCTTCGCCTTCAGCCAGCGCTTGTCCCACCGGGGCACCAGCTTGTCCACGTACAAAAAACCGTCCAGGTGATCGAACTCGTGCTGCATGATGCGAGCGAACCAACCGGTAGCTTCAAACGACACCGGCTTGCCAAATTCATCCACGCCTTCCACCTTGGCGTACTCGGCCCGTTTCAGCGGAAAGTTTAGCCCCGGGACAGAGAGGCATCCCTCCGCCTCCTCATCGGGGTCTGGGGTCGCCTGAGAAACCTTGGACAGAGTGAGTACCGGGTTGATGAGCACGCCACGTTCGGGCGCCGTATCCTGGTCCGCATAGACGTAAGTGAAGATGCGTAGTCCGATACCGATCTGCGGAGCGGCAAGCCCTACGCCGTGGGCCGCATCCATAGTGGCGTGCATATCAGCGACGAGCTGACGCAACTGGTCATCAAACTCTGTGACTTGCGCTGCGCGCTGGTGCAGTACTGGTTCTCCATAAACGGTGATCTGCCGAATGGGCACGTGATCGGTTCCTTTCAAGGGTGCTAAGAAGTCTTCTCCAATAGTTTCACGGCTGAACTTACTTTTGCCACTAGCGCGGCAGTCCGTGAGCGTAGCAAGCATCGCGACGCAACCTGGTTACCCGGCGGCGATGCGCGACGGTTTACGGCAAGGTGGCGCGGGGTTTGTACGGGTTTACTAGTCTAGATTCACTACGAGGTTGTTGCGGCGCCAGCGCGGTAAGCTGCGCTCGGGCCGATCCGCTAGGGCTCGTGCACCGCGGGATGAGATGCACCTCACCGCGGAATCTGGCAGCTAGTCCAGCGTATCCATCCGGCGTGCGCAGGCACGATGCCAGCATTAGAACACATGTACTAAGGTGCTGATTAAACGGGAAGGGCTAACGTCCCCATGACGTTAGCCCTCTGGTCAGCTTCGTAGCCGCTCAGACTTCTGCGAGTGTCTAAAAAGCTTTATTCCCAATCAATCGAATTCTGAATCCCCCAAGATTCATGATGCATACTTCGATTGCACACTGTTTATTCTAGGATGCGAAACCCCAATTGAGGGACTGAAATAGGGTATTAGGTAGCCGATTGCCTGGATACAGGTAGTGCCTCCGAAAGCTCTTCAAGATTTTCCTCCAAGACGGGTTCCCGCACACTGCTCGGCAGCAGCTGGCGTCGAGTGGCGATGCCCAACTTCGTGTAAGAGCGCTGTAGGTGACCTTCAACAGTCCTTGGGGACAAAAACAGTTCTTCAGCGATTTCCTGATTGCTTGCACCACGTGCGGCAAGAACGCAGGTGGCATGCTCACGCTCGGTGAGTAACGAGCGAATGATGCGCCCACGGCCCAGCGATGGAGTATTAACCTGTTCAAGCGGCACAGCTGTTTCGGTAGCTAGTGCCAATAACCGCGATGCCAACGTACGCTGACCTAAATCACGGGCAGCGACCGACGCTCGGTGGGCAACCTCGGCTGCATAGAGCAAACGTTGTGAAGCTACATGAGCCGAGACAAGCCCTTCTACGGCTGATTGGCTCGGCGCCTCAATCACCGAAGCGTACTGTGCCAGGGCTTGCGCCAACGGCCCCTGCACCAACGCAGCGGCCTCGCTCAGTTCATCAACTTCAACCGACAGTCCAAGACGCCACGCATCATGAAGCAGACGCAGGCGTGAGAGTCTGCGACCAAACTTTTCCGCGTGGGCTAAGCAATGAGCCAAGTGATCCTCGGCGGCCTGTCGACCCTCCAGTTCTAAGAGAACCGGTAATAAGGCTCGGTCCGCCAAAGGGCGCATAATCTGTCCCGACATTGCCGGGGAGGACTGAACCACTGAATAATACATTCGAGCCTTCGGCAGGTCTCCGACCAGTACCGCAGCACAAGCGGCGAAACAGGCGGTGAAGCCCGTCAGCATGTACGGGTCCGAATACGAGGTCAGTGCTAATGCCTGCTCAAAAGCCTGTAGCGCGCCAAGCGCCACACCTTGTTCCAGAAGTTCGAGCCCATGAGCGGTGAGATAGTTAGCATGGTTGATCGCCAGACCAGCAAAATCGATTCCGGCCAAGAGCGCGCCGAATTCCGGGCTCACTCCGCCCAAGGATGAAGACAGCACCGGTAACGCAAAGAACAGTTCCGTCTGAGTCGCAGGGGTAGCCAAGCTCCATGACGTATCGGCGACGTGCCCTGCTAATTCTTCAAACGCACTCACCGGACGCCCGGCATAACAATCTTCAATCAGCACATGCGCCAGGCACGCTGCACGTAACTCCGGGGAGATGCTCTGGTCAGCTGCGTACTCGCGTAACTTCACCGTGTCCACCACCTGCTGGGCACGAGAAAGCAAGAGCAGCCGATAGGCATGACTTTCCACCGGATCATTGGGCTCAGAATCAATAATCTGCGTTGCCAAGTCGGGGCGGCCCAGACCGGCGAAAGCGATTTTTGCTGCCACGCCCCGTAGCTGCGCGCTACCTGTTTGTAACATCGGCTGAAGCACCGACAAGGCCACCTCGGGTTTGCCCAACTCATATAACGCGTCGGCACGCAGCACCAATACGTGCTCCAACATCCCCTGATCGGTAAAGGATTCACGATCCAAAGCATCGGTCAATGCCACAACCTGCGCAAAACGTCGTGCTTGGGCCGAGGTCACCACATCATCAAACAGTTCCTGGGCCGGAATCGCGATCCCCAACATCAACCGATGCCTGGTGAACCACGCCCGGGAATTGGACGTGAGAACATCCCTCGGGAAAGTATCCGAGGCACGCCGCAGATAGTCACGAAGTTGGGCTTGGGTCAAAGTATTCAAAACGGTTTGTGGGGCAAGCCCGGAACTGAGCACTACCGCCAGCTCGCGCTCGCCGGTGGTTTCGTCCTGCCACAGGGTCACTAATTTCGCCAGTCGGGATTCAAGCACCTGTGGCAATGTTGAACCGAGCAACTGCTGCGCAAAGGGGTATTTGAGTCGGCCGGTCACAGCCAATAGCTCTATCGCCTCACGGATCGACGGGGGTTGTGCATGGAGCCGTGAGGCAATGAGATCAGAGATTCGAGGACCCTGAGGGTTCCACGACCGATCTAAGGTCCAGTAGCAGCCTTGTTTGGTGAGCACTTTGGCCTTTTGTGCGTCCAAGGTGAGTTCATGAAGGTGCAGAGCATTTCCGTCGGATAACTCAAGCAGGGTTCCTATGGTGCTGGAGTTTACTTGGCCACCGAAGACATCTTCGAGAATCACTTCGGCGTCGGCAAAAGTGAGTCTGGTTAGTTCAATGCGAGTTGCTCGGGCGCTGGTGCGCAAATCCTTCAGGGATTGAGGCAAATGCTTAATTGCGCTGGTAGCGACTACAAGATGGATGTTTCCGGTCAGAGAAAGTTGGCTGAATACTGCCGCGCTTTGCTCGTCGGCGTGCTCAGCTTGGTCTAAGAAAAGATAGAGGCCTTGGTTCGCGGTGTATTGCACTAACTCCGAGATCATTTCGGCGGGCGTAAAATTGCTCGTTTGCGTCGGCAGTTGTGCGGTTAAGGTCGACAGCAGGGCGAAGGGAACTTCCTGCAGGGCCTTTGCCGCGGTAATCCAGTAGCTCTTGCCGGGATGGTTTGACAGGGTTTGATGCGCAAATGTTGTGCGCCCACTACCGAACTGTCCCACGATGAATACGGGAGCGCCTTGCAAGACCGAGGCGTGAGCCTCTTGGTATGCATGCTGACGAGAGGGCAACTTCTGGGGGAGCGCCCTAGGCGATGCATTCATAGGCCTAATTTTGTACCTGGTTATGAGCTTAGTCAAGTAATGGAATCGCAAATTCAGGTAGCAAACGTACTGGACAACAGCTGGATAGTTAGCTTAAAATCCCGGACTGCCGACGATTTAAGCTGCAGATTTAACCGCTGGTCTGTAGTGAAAACTATTTTCTGACTGTGGAATAAGTTGTGGCTGACGAATGCGCGGACCGTAGAGTGTGGGACTTAACCCGAATGTGGCACAAATGATTGAGCAGAAAACAGAAACGGTCTGATCCAAAACT
>NZ_NRGT01000015.1:0-29664 GCF_002332285.1 Glutamicibacter sp. BW77
GTTTCCAACCCTAGGGTTGGAAACCACCACTCCTTTGTTTTGCCTCGGTGAGGTTACTTCTTTGAGGTCAGCTTCTTCCAGCGAGCACTCATGCCCCAACGGGTCACATTCCACATTGCTTCAAAGACAATGTTTCCACTCATCTTTGAATCACCGAGTTCGCGCTCCACGAAGGTCACCGGAACTTCTACGATCTTCTTACGTAGCATCGCTACACGGAAGGTCATATCGACCTGGAAACCGTAACCGCGTGACTCTACGGCATCAAAATCGATGGCTTCGAGAGTAGAACGCTTGAAGGCGCGGTAGCCTGCGGTGATATCGCGTAATCCCAAACCGAGCATGGTGCGAGCGTAGAAGCTGCCTCCTCGGGAAATCAGCTTACGATGTAGCGGCCAGTTGACGACTTCGCCGCCCTTGACCCAACGTGAACCAATGACTAGGTCAGCGCCTGCTGCGCTGGCTTCTAGCAAGCGTGGCAGTTGTTCTGGCATGTGTGAACCGTCGGCGTCCATTTCTACGAGGACGTCATAGTCGCGCTCGAGCGCCCAGCGGAAACCAGCAATGTACGCGGCTCCAAGCCCGTCCTTGCCGGTGCGGTGTAGAACGTGGATCGATGAGTCCTCGGCTGCGAACTTGTCGGCAAGCTCACCGGTGCCGTCCGGGGAGTTATCGTCCACGATCAGAACATCCGAATCCGGAACGGCCTGGCGAAGACGCCCCACTGTCAGCGGGAGCGACTCCAATTCGTTATAGGTCGGAATGATCGTAATGACGCGCACGCGGCGGCACCTTTCTAGATATACAACAGAAGTTCCACCCGGCGAACTGGGCGGAGAGTCAAGCCAAACTTAAATTATAGACACCCCTGAATCGGGCGACACTATCAGACACAGCAATCCCCGGTGACTTCGGCCCAATCTCACATCTTTAAAGAACGCGAAATGTTATCTAATGTCACCGGGGATCGCTATCGTGCTGCGTCGTTTCGAACGCAATGCTACTGCATCACGATGAGGCGCTATCCCCCAGCCTAACCGTTTACCCACCCCGATTGTCAACCATAAGATGACTACAATCTTCATCAAATATTTACACGTCAAAGGCTAGATTCGTGATATTGAGGAACTTCTAAGAAGGACGATTACGCTGTCGGCTCATTTAGTTGATCCAGCTGATCGAACAGCAAAACACCGGCGCGTACGGTACGCAAGCAGGTAGGGATCTCCTGATCAACCACCGGCAACATCGGTGTTCCGGCTCGCGCATCTGTACTCCACGAACTAATCCGCTCATCGGGAGTTTGAATGGCCAGTTCGGAGGCACTCCAGATCGCAAATGTTGCCGGAGCACCAATTAACAACTGTCCAGCGAAGGGATTCATCTCCCCCATTGCGCGGTAGGTCGAACGGGTTTGACCCATAAACCCAGCTCGAGCCGAAATTCGACCGGATTCGTTGCTCATGCTCATGGCGGCGTGCACCACGGCCCAACCGTTGACTTCGGTCACCGGAGCGTCTGATCCGAGAACCAGTGGAACGCCGCTGGAGAGCATCGCGGATAGATTGTTCATCGTTGCCGCGCGTTCACCCAGGCGTTGCTCGTACATGCCTTCAGGCCCGCCCCAGAGTGCATCAAAGCCAGGTTGCATGGAAACGGTAATCGAATAGCTGAGCAAGCGCGCACGCGTCGCCTCGTCAACCATCTCGGCATGTTCTAAACGGTGACGGGCAGCTTGCAGCTTAGCGACGCCAACCTGTTCGGCTGCCGCATCAAATCCCTCAAGCAACAAGTCCAATGCTGCATCACCAATGACATGGAAGGCTGCTTGGATTCCCTTGCTCGAGCAGGCGACCAAATGAGCGGTGATTTCTTCGATGCTCAAGTAAGCCAGTCCGCGGTTGCCGGCATCATCGGCATAATCTTCGCGTAGCAGTGCCGTCCGAGACCCGATCGAACCGTCAACACATAGATCTCCACCCAAGCCAAGGACCCGGCCCTGTGGGAAGGAACGAATTAGTTGCTCAGCGGCGGTCTCTTCCTGCACTAGCTCACCCCAGTAGGCATATACCTGAGGAAGGTCCGCTTGATCAGCGGCTAACAGCTGGTCCAACGCTTCGCGTCCCTCAAGGTGTGGTGCTGCCATTTCCACGACCGTCGCAAAACCGCGGGCTGCGTAGTGTTCTAAAGCCACGCGCTGGAATTCTTCAACCCCAGGGCCTTCGGCCAGCAGTGCTTGGCGCACCTGATCATGTTCGGCACCGCGCACCACGCCGGAGGCAATTGAGCCCAAACCTAAGCGGTCTAATAGTTCACGGTTAACCAGGGCACTGTGTACATCACGGCGTGCAAGGTAATACGGTCGGCCGCCGGCAGCGGAACTCAAATCGGTTTCGCTCGGCAGGCTCGAATCCACCCAGCTGGTTTCATCCCAGCCCTGGGCGATGATTACCGACTCGGCACCTTTGGCTCGGGCCGAGAGCAGTTCAAGCAATTGACTGCCAGAGGAGGCTGCCCCCAGGTCCGCTCCCCCAAGGTTTCGGCCCAAGGCGGCTAGGTGCGTGTGAGATTCAACGAATGCTGGGGTGATCAGCGCACCGGCAAGGTCAATGACTTCGTCTGCCTTCTCTACATACCGCTCGGCAGCTTCTTCACCGCCAAGCCACGCGACGGTGTCCGAATCAATGAGTAGCGCCGTTGCGAAGGGGTCAGCGGCCGAATAGATAGTTCCATTGCGGTACAAGGTAGTTGCCACGAGTTATTTCCTTTACTCTCTGAACATTGCGGTTGATCAGAGGACGTTGGAGTAGGCGACGACGCCACGTTTGACGAGGTCCACTGCTTGACGAGCGGACTTCACCAGCTGGACCGGGAGGTCCGTGTTCTTGCCAAATTGATCTAAGGTGTCAATGACCTGCTTAGCCCAGCGCACAAAATCGCCAGGGGCCATATCTGAACCGCGTAGCGAGCTGTTCAGCGAGGACCCACGGGACCACTTATACATGGGCCAGATCAGGCCAGCTTCCGGCGGCGCGGTTTGGTTCAGCGACATAGCTTCTTCGGCGTCCGAGAGTTTGCCCCAGATATTAATTGTCTGAGTCCAAATATCGCCAACACGTACCGTCGGCATCTTGGGATCTGGACGGTCATAGTCACGCCGGCCCTGATAGACCAACGCGGCGACCACTGCACAGAGTTCTTCGGGATTAAGACCGTTAAGTTTACCGGTTTCTAGCACCTGGCTGGTGAGCAGATCACGTTCACCATAGATCCGGCGCAGGCGACGGCCGGAGTCGGTAATGTCGTAATCTTCACCATCATTGCTCGGCACTAGGTACTCAAATAACTCGAGCACCTTACAAACTTTATCGAATTCTGTGGCGATGGTATTGGTGCGTCCACGAATGGCCCGACGGGACTTATCCGTATCCTTCTTCAGCTTCCAATACCTATCGGCCCAACGCATATGTGCGTCACGGTCAGAACAGGCATGGCAAGGGTGCTCTTTCATCGCCTCACGTAGCGCAGCAATTTCCCGTTCGAAGGAGTCTGCCCCCTCAAAATTGAAGCTTGGCGCATCCTGTCGTGGTGGACGCTGCTCCTCAATCGCAGAACGTAAAGAGGCTGCCAGCGCACGGCGCTCCTTAGGGCTGTTACCGGTGAACCCCTTCGGGATGCGGATGCGGGAAACGATTTCCAGCGGTCCGTTCAGGTCTTCCACCGAGATTCGGCGCAACTGGCCTTCTTCGGTGAGCACGGTCTGCCGGGGATTGTAGAGTGACTCGTCCAATGCAACGATCACGCCGCGTCCAAAGCGTCGCGCGCCTGGCAGGTCGATGACATCTCCGCGAATTACCGACTGCAACGAAGTTTCAGCCGCCGAGCGACGCAGCGTCTTGCGATCTTTGGCCGACCGCTTTTCCGCTTCGGAAATGTTGCGCTGTAGTTGAAGGTATTCGCGGAAGTCCCCCAGGTGGCATTCCATGGATTTTTCGTATCCAGCCAGCGATTCTTCGCGCGAACGAACCTGGCGCGCCATGCCAACTACCGAGCGGTCCGCTTGGTACTGCGCAAAGGACGATTCAAGAATCTGCCGTGTTTGCTCACGTCCAAACTGAGCGAGCAGGTTGGTAGACATGTTGTAGGTCGGGCGGAAGGACGAGTTCAGCGGATAGGTACGTCGCGAGGCCAGTCCGGCTAACGCCTCTGGCTCAATGTCGGGGTTCCACAGCACAATGGAGTGGCCCTCTACGTCGATTCCTCTGCGTCCGGCACGCCCGGTGAGTTGGGTGTACTCCCCCGAAGTGATCTGAACATGGGATTCGCCGTTAAACTTCACAAGTTTTTCAAGCACCACAGAGCGCGCTGGCATGTTAACACCCAAGGCGAGCGTCTCGGTAGCAAAAACCACCTTGATCAGATTTCGTGCGAATAGATCTTCCACGATTTCTTTGAAGATTGGCAACAGACCTGCATGGTGACTAGCAAAACCACGTACTAAACCGTCACGCCACGACCAGAATTCTAAGACGTCGAGGTCTTCACTGGGGATTCGATGGGCCAGTTCGTCGAGCACCCCAGCGATCTGGCCAGCTTCTTCGTTAGAAGTCAGCCGCAAGTCTGCCATGGCGCACTGTTGGACCGCCATATCGCAGCCCTTACGCGAAAAGATAAAGAAAATTGCAGGAAGAAGTTCGGCTTTTTCCAACCGCGAAATGACATCGCGGCGACTCACCCTTAGGCTTTGCCCTGGGCCCTGAGCCCGACCTCGTTGTGGTCCTCTTCCGCCTCGGTGTGAGCGTCCTGTGGGGCGGTGTCCGCGCACGAGTTTGCGCAGTTCCGGATTTACGCTGATTTTCGCGTCATCATCGGCGGCCTGCTCAAAAGCTACGTCTTCGGCAAACAAATCAACGAGCTGCGGACCAACCATGACATGTTGGAAAAGTGGCACAGGGCGATGCTCAGAGACGACAATGTCGGTTTGTCCGCGGACAGTATCTAGCCATCCACCAAATTCTTCGGCGTTCGATACGGTGGCTGAAAGCGATATGGTCTGCACGTTGGACGGCAGATGGATGATGACTTCTTCCCAGACCGCACCGCGGAACTTATCGGCCAGATAGTGCACCTCATCCATGATCACGTAGCCCAAGCCGTCCAGCGTTCGCGAGTCAGCGTAGAGCATATTGCGTAGCACCTCGGTGGTCATCACGACCACCTGGGCCTCGCTGTTGATCGAGGTGTCGCCGGTGAGTAGACCCACTGTTTCCGGTCCGTAGCGTTTAACCAATTCGGAGTACTTCTGATTACTCAACGCCTTAATTGGCGTCGTATAGAAGGCCTTGCGGTTCTCCTGTATTGCTTGGTAAATGGCGAATTCGCCTACTACGGTTTTACCGGCTCCGGTGGGCGCCGCCACGAGGACACTATGGCCCTTCGCCACTGAATGGCAGGCTTGGGACTGGAACTCGTCGAGAGTAAACGACATGCTGGCGCGGAAGTCAGGCAAATAGGTGCCGTTCTCGACCTGTCGCGCCTTGGAATTCGCGTATCGTTCCGCGGGTGAAGTCACTATCGGCCGTTCACTTTCTGGAACGGGGTTGCCGTTCCGAAACACATATTTAGAGGGGCGCTAGACCTCGGTGCTAGGGGTATCGATCGAGGAGGCTGACCCAGCTGCCATGTTTTCGTTGGCAGCGTCTTGTTCCGCCTGTTTCTTTGCGCGTTTTTTATCGTTGATGTAGCAGAACAGTGTGGCTGCCGCAAAGGTCAGGAACAGCGGTCCGGCTAGGGCGAACATGGTGATTGCATCGCCGCCTGGAGCTGCCATGGCTGCCACCAGAGCGATGATGAACACCGTGATGCGCCAGTTTTTGAGAATCAGCTTGGAGGAGAGTACTCCAACCATGTTTAGCCCGACCATCAGTACTGGTACCAACATGGCTAGGCCGAAGGCGAGCAGCAAGCGGAAGATGAAGGGCAGGTAGGTATCGATGGTGAAGAGTGTTTCGGAGTTTGCCGCAGCAAGGCTCACGAAGAATTGCAAAGCAAAGGGCAACACGAAGTACGCCATAGCTATGCCAAAGAGGAAGAGTGGTACGGCTACCGCGGCGAAGGAGTAGCTGAGCCGGCGTTCCTTCTTTTTGAGTCCCGGGATGATGAACGCCCAGATTTGATAGATCCACACCGGGGACGATGCGACCACACCAACAAAAATCGCGACCTTAAGCATGATGTCAAAAGGTGACATCACGGAGGTGTAGGTAATGGACCCACCTGCGGCACGAACCGGTTCGATGAGCAACGCCAAGAGCTCGTCGTAGAGGAAGAACCCGGCTACGGTGCCTATCACCAGGGCGATCAACGACTTAAAGAGTCGGTTGCGAGCTTCAATCAGGTGAGCTTTGAGGGACATCCGCCCCTCAGCGTCTTTGGACCGCGACTTCTTTTTAGTGCGCGGTTCTTTATCTTTGCTATTTACCACTGAAGAGGTCTACGAGTTGTTCTTTTCATTGGGATTAGGTTCGTTGACGGTACCGTCAACGGTTTCAGGCTTGTCGTCGTCTTTCATCTGACGAACCTCAGACTTAAAAATACGTAGCGACTGACCCAAAGACCGAGCCATGCCTGGAAGCTTTGGAGCGCCGAAAAGTAGTAATGCTAAAACGATAATGATAGCTAAGTGCCATCCCTGTAAACCAAACATGTGGTTCCCCTTCTCTCAAACTTAAGTCTACGTCAGAACAGATTCAGATCGCGCATGTTTTGCGCCTGACCCCGGTTACTGCGACGGGCCACACGTTTGACGCGACGTGCCTCAATTCGCTCAGCCTTACCGAGGTGGCGTAACTCGGAAATTTCTTCCCGCTCGCCATGCGTTGCATCGGTTCCGTGCGGGTAACGCCGAACCACCGGTTCATAAGCTACCACCGTTCCAGGTTTAGCAAATTCCCCGCTGATATGGTCCGCTGCGTCAGAGGCGCCGTCGAGCACGGACATGGCTCGACGGAACAGGCGGAACCCGGCAAGCACCGCTAAGAGCAGTGTCGCGAGAATCAGCACGGTCCATAAGAGAACCCAAAACCACCAAGGAAGCATCTATCAATCCTCATACATTCTGATAGCGTCGTCCAACCATTTCTCCACGCGTTCGCGTGTAGCATCAGGGCCGACAACAACAATCTTACCGCCGTGGCGTGCAACCCATGGAGCAGCTACCAGATGGTCTGAAAGTCGAACTTTTGCCAAGTGACCTGATTCAACCTTGGATTGAGACCATGCTATCGGGTTGAAAGCCTCGATAACTGCCACGGCTTCGGCAGCTACATAAAATTCAACTTCTAGATCATCACTGTTTGCCGAATAGCTGAAATCAAGCTTCTCATAGTCTTGATGACGTTCGCCAAGAACAAATGGTTCCTCGGTGAGTTTCACATCAAGAACCCGATCAACGCGGAAGGTGAGGATGGCCTGGCGCTTGCGACACCAAGCGCGCAAGTACTGCACTGGCCCGTCCTCGATCAGCCTAATCGGTTCAATCTCACGTCGTTGGTGAGTTTGGGAATTCGCCGAGTAGTAATCTATATCGGCGACAACTTTGGTGCGTAGCGCCTGAATGAGCTGGGCGGGAGTGTCATGCTCACGTACCTGAGTCAGCGCAAAACCCAGCGCTCCGTTCCACCCATCAAACCGTGCCACGGCCGCATTGATTTTTTGCAGCGCGCTACGCAAGACCTCGCGGTGTTCAAAGGCGGGGATGCTATCTAAGGCGTTCAGGCCACCAAGCACTGCCACTGCTTCCAAGGGAGCGAGTTTTTGCGGTTCGGCAAGGAACGCTGCGTTGGTGATGGTGACTTCGTCCGAGTCGAGGTCGCCATCGTTGACGTTGATCAGTTCATCGTGCTGCCCATTGGGCACTCCACACATCATGATCATCGCCAGTTCATCGCGAACTTTGGCTTGGGTCATCGAATAACGTTCACAGAGCTCGCCAATCGTCACCGAGCCCTGCGCGACGACGTACTGGATCATGTCGATATTACGCATGACCTGTTGGGCCGTCGAGCTACGTCCGAGGGCGCGATGCGGTTTAAACTTGACGTCTTTGAGCGCTGAAAGCTGTGCAATATCGTGCTGAGCTGCCCGGGCATCTTTGAGGGTATTGGCCACCTGTAACGCCAGTTCGCGCGGTTGCATGACTTTGACTGCCGGGCCAAAACTGGCCAATTCTGCGGCGAAAGAGTGCTGGTCTGCATAACCAATATTCAACGTTGCTGAGCTACGAGTTCCGTTGATAGCTCGAGCGCGCAACGGAGTGGCCGAGTCGTCGAGCAGTTCTACAACTGCCAGGTGACCGGGATTTCGCAGATCAAAATCTTGGAGCACCTCTGTCATGGAAAAATCTTGCGGACGAGGATGATAATCGGTGTTGGAAGCGCCTTCTCGCCGGACCTGAATGGTGAAGTGACCTTGCAACCGGTTGAGCCGGAACACGCGTTGGGCCTCGCGGTGATGATCCCATCCGGTGAAGTACCAATTGCCGAAGCGCTGTCCGATCCCCCACATATCGACGACCCGTTTAGTGGTATTTCCTTGGGCATCTTCATAATCAAACTTCAGTGTTTTCTTATTAAAGACCGCAAGTGCGCACGCTTTAAAGTTTGGATCGTCCACCGAGAGCCGTGGCAGCATGGCCCCGGTGTAGGGGGCAATACTCGCATCGTTACTTTGGTTGCCGGTAATTCGGGCTGCGGCGCTCAATGCCAGAGTCTGGACTTTTGAGTCTTTCCAGAGGCTGGCGGCCAAGGCGATCATGGAAGATTCTGCCACGGAGAAGTCGATGGCAGGTAGGAACCAGTCACTGGTATCGATCCGGTAATACGGGATATCGTCAATGACCTCGGTGATCAGCCGCAGACCGAACTCGTTGCGGATGTCGTCCTTGAGCCGCTCGATGGCCTTTTCGCGCGCTTCGGCATTCCCTGTTGGGTTGAGGTAGTCTCCGATACGCTCAGCACTAAACCGTCGTTCGGTGGTTGCCAAGGCATAGATGAGGCTTGTTAGGCGTTCGGCCTTGCTCGGTCCGTCAGTCTGCTTTATTCTCACGTGCCTACCCTAACGAACTTCCGCACTGATCTATGACTTTGAAGACAAGGAAAGCCCCAAGATTTGCCAAATTGCAATCTTGGGGCTTTCATCAAGGTCTTACTTGGTGCCCATCAGGTCAACCACGAAGATCAATGCCTCGTTAGGTGCGATAGCACCAGGCGCACCGCGCTCACCATAGGCAAGCTCGGAAGGGATCTCCAGGCGACGGCGTCCGCCGACCTTCATTCCCAAGAGTCCCTGGTCCCAGCCCTGGATGACCATGCCGACGCCCACTGGGAAGTCGAGGGTCGAGCCACGGCCCCATGAAGAGTCGAACTCTTCGCCGGTGGACCATGAAACGCCCACGTAATGAGCCTGCACGGTGGTGCCCGGGGTGACTTCTGCGCCGTCGCCCTCGATCAGATCGTTGATGACCAATTCGGTAGGTGCATCGGTGCCTGGGAAATCAATTTCAGGCTTGGTGCGCTCGTAATTACGTTCTCCAAAAGACATGTTTACGGCCTTTCTGTTACTTGCTGGTAGTTACCTTGTCTAATTCTACGTAAAAGACCAGTGGTCCTTCAGGCTGACCCGGCTGTGGGTTCTTGCCGTAGGCCATATCGGCAGGAATGCTTAGCAAGACCTTGCTGCCTTCCTTCAAGCCCTTTAGACCTTCAAGCCAGCCCTTGATGACGCCGCCGGACATCTTCATTTCAAAACCCTCATCCGAGCCGAAGTTACCATCAAACTTCTTGCCGTCTTCCCAACGCACACCGTGGTAGTGAACGCTGGCGCTAGAAGTATCGGAGGTCGCCGGTCCGGTGCCTTCTTCAAGAACATCAACCGCTAGACCTGCAGGGGCCTCAGTGTCCTTAGGGATGGTGATCGCTGGATCGCCCTTACCGGTCTTTACGGTAGGTAGCTTACCCTCGTCCTTCAGCTTCTTGACCTCATCCTGGCTCAACGGCTTGCTGGCGCTCACTGAATCGGCGATCTTGATGACAATCAGGCGCTCGGCGCGGGAACCAGCTTCTGGCTCCTTCATGGTTCCGTCCGCCTGCTGAACACCATCGATGGCAGCGTAAGCAATCCAGTCACCAACCTGTGACTTGAGCAGAGTCTCGTAAAGTGCCGGCATCTGTGTCTTAAGCGATTCATCTACCGGCATCGGGGTGGTGTCACCGGTGAAGTTCTCATTTGTCAAGTGACCGTCAATGGTTTTGTAGAGGCCTGACTGAATGTCGATAGTGTCGCCATCTTTGATGTCCGCACCATCACCTTCGACCACGGTGACCGCTTCTTCTTTATCGGTCAACAATGGGGCATCGAAGCTGACCTCTGGTGCGGTCTGCTCGTCAGCCGCCGGCTTTACATCAACTTTGCTGAGTGAGGTGGTTCCTGACCCACAAGCGGTCAGGGCCAAAACGGACGCGGTTACGCAAACTGCCAAAACTTTTCGCACGAATCTTCTTTCCGATAAGAACTATTGGTTCTACTACACGCACCGGGACGGGACCCGGTCGCAACGATCTGCATCTAGCTTAGGGGTATTTACTGTGTAAATACTTGTTTTCAGCTGGTCATACGGGGCGGCGCATCATTTCAATTAGCTCATCAACCGCCGAATTTGTGGTGGCAAAGGGGTCCTTGCACAATACAACCCCGCCTTCACCTTCTTCATATTTCATGTGCACCCAGTCGGTGGAATACCGTCGACCCGTCTCTCTGGCGGCCCTGATGAATTTACTGCGGATCGCCGCACGCGTGGTGGCTGGCGGGTTTTCTACGGCATCTGCAATTGCCTGCGGGTCGAGAACCGAGCTAGCAAGTCCGCGCCGACGCAGTAAGTGGAAGAGACCACGTGTCGGGTCAATGTCATGGTAGGTCAAATTCAACTGCGCAATGCGGTGGGAATCTAGGCCCAGATTGTTCTTGGCAGCGTAACCAGTGATCAGTTTGTGCTTAATTGCCCAGTCAATATCTTGGTCGATTAACGAGAAGTTCTGACTCTCAACGGCTACCAAAACGCGTTCCCACAGTTCAAGCACCCGTTCCACCTGATCGTGGTGCGCGCCATGACGGGCCACAAATCCCTTTACCAGCTCAAGGATTTTCCACTGCAATTGCAAGGCGGTTGGTTCATCTCCGGACATCAACCGCACCACGGTTTGCCCTGTAAAATCATGAGAGATACTGCGAATTGAACGAATCGGGTTCTCCAGGCGCAGATCATGATAGATCTCTCCGGATTCAATCAGTCGCAAGACCAGATCGGTCGCACCGATCTTCAGCAGTTGCGTGGTCTCACTCATCGACGAGTCCCCCACGATCACGTGCAGACGACGATGATACTGGGCATCCGCATGCGGCTCGTCACGAGTGTTGATAATTGGACGAGACCGTGTGGTCGCTGAGGAAACGCCTTCCCACATGTGGTCCGCGCGTTGGGAGAAGACAAACTTTGTTTCATCTTCAATCTGAACCAGATGACCGGCACCGCATAGCAGCTGACGAGTCACCAAGAACGGGATGAGCATATCCGCGAGTCGCTTAAATTCGACTTTGCGCGGGATCAAGTAGTTTTCGTGACATCCATAAGAATTACCAGCGGAATCAACATTGTTCTTGAACAAGAACAATCGGCCTTCGTGACCTTCTTCGAGTAGCTGTTCTTCGGCCTGTTCAACCAGGTCCAGCATCACCGTTTCACCGGCGCGGTCATGAGCAATCAGTTGAAGCAACTGATCACATTCCGCGGTAGCGTATTCAGGGTGGGAACCAACATCAAGGTAAAGCCGTGAACCGTTGTTCAAGAAAACGTTGGAGCTTCGTCCCCACGCGACAACGGGACGAAAAAGATGCCGGGCTGCGTCTTCTGGAGTGAGCCGTCGCCCATCAGATGGCACATAGTTCAGTCCAAATTCGGTCTCTAAACCGAAAATCCTGCGATCCACCGGAAGCTACTTCCCCTCATTGGTGTTGCCAGAGTAAACCAGCAACATGTTGGTCATGCCCGTGACTGCAACTAAGTTACTGGCCACCCTTTTGAATGAAGCCACGCACGAATTCTTCGGCATTCGATTCAAGTACTGAATCGATCTCATCCAACAAATCGTCAACGCCGGCACTGGTACCGGTGGTATTTACCTGTACCTGCTCGGTTTCTACCGGCTGGGCTTGATTTTCACGGCGAGCCGAGAAGTTTTCCTGGGTCATTTCTTGCTCCTCAAATCTTTGGCGGCAGGTGATGCACGCCTAGTTCTCATTCTGCGCTGTTTAGCGATGCCGCGCCAACTGATCGATGAACTCATTGATCTCCAGTTGCGCATCAAAGAGTTCTCCAACCTGCGCACGACTACCCGTCAATGGTTCGGGCATGTGGAACCTGTTGATTTTCCTTGCTCCTGGTACCGAGAATGACAGCGCATCCCAGTTGGCAGCTACCACGTAGGGTGCGTAGCGTTGCAGCGTCATTCCTCGCAGGTAGGCGCGGGTATCGTGGGGTGGGTTGTCCACCGCGGCATTAATTTCTTCCTGGCTGAAGATGGTTTCCATCAGGCCTCGCGCGGCCATCCGATAATACAATCCTTTGTCCAGGCGCAGGTCAGCCCATTGCAAGTCCATCAGTGCAATGCGCGGATCATCAAGCCCAACGTTGTGGCGTTCGGTAAATGACTTCATTAGCGAATATTTGGCGATCCAGTCGACCTGGCCGGCCGCCTGCATAGGATCTTGTTCCAGGGTGTCCAAGATGGCACGCCAACGGTTAAGAATTTCAGTGGTGTCGGGGTCGGTGACCTCGCGCTGTGCACAATAGGTTTCGGCCGCTTCCAGATAGCTGCGCTGGATCTCGATAGCGGTCATTCGACGCCCACCGCGCAGCGCCACGGAGGCCTGCAGAGTGGGGTCGTGGCTGATCTGCTGAAGGGCGGATACCGGATCTGCTAGCTCAAGCTTCGGAGACATTCCTGCTTCGATCAGGCTGAGCACCAAGTTTGTGGTGCCAACTCTTAACAGTGTGGAGATCTGACCAAGGTTTGCATCTCCGATGATCACATGTAACCGGCGGTACTTATCCCAATTGGCATGTGGCTCGTCTCGAGTATTAATGATCGGACGGTTGACCGTGGTTTCCAGACCAACTTCTGCCTCAAAAAAATCGGCACGCTGGGAGATTTGGAATTCGGCTCCGCGCCCGAGCATTCCGCGCCCCACTCGTCCTGCCCCACAAAAAATCTGCCGGGTGACAAAAAATGCGGTCAACCCGTCGACTAACCGGGAGAACTCCACATCGCGCGGGATCAGATAGTTTTCGTGCGACCCATAAGACACCGACTTATTGTCGGTGTTGTTCTTGTATAACAGCAGTTCACCACTGCCCAAACTGGCGGCCGAGGCTGCGGCCCGGCGCATTACCTGATCGCCCGCTTGATCCCAGAGCACCGCATCACGCGGGCTGGTCACTTCCGGACCGGAGTATTCGGGATGCGCATGGTCCACATAGAGTCGGGCACCGTTACCGAGCACCATATTCATTACTACGTCGGTGGTGTCATTTTCCTGATACAACGTGGCACCAACGCGTGCGTCATTTCCGTCTAAGGCAATAGATTCGGCGGTCCACACCTGATTTTCGGCTTCTAAGGTGGGTTCAGAATCTGTGAGTTGACTCGGATGTGCTTCCTCGCGGGACACCGAATGACCCCGAGCATCATTGAGCGGAGACTCATCAGCATAATCCCAGCGTGCGGCGCGAGTTGCGGAGTCGCTATCGCGTACTAATTGCGCGTATCCGTCCACAATTTGCGCGGAGAGCACCGTGGAGTTCGCTTTGGGCATGGACGGCCGAATGATTCCGTACTCAGTTTCCAGGCCCACTAGCCGACGAGCGCTCATTTGCTGCCCTTCTGATTAACCAGCGAGCGAATATGGCTGATCCGTTCCCCCTTGCGCCCGGAGATACGCGCCCAATCATCGGGATTGGTGGTGTTTGGCATATCCTCGTGCTCGGCGAACTCTTCACGCACTGCACGCAACAGGTATTCCATTTTCAGTCCGCGTTCACCGGTAGTGATCAACGACTTAATTGCATGCTTTTTTGCTCGGTCCACCACATTGTGAATGACCGCCCCGGAGGCGAAGTCCTTAAAATAGAGCACCTCTACTTGACCGTTGACGTAAGTGACTTCCAAGAATTCGTTGATCCGTTCGGTGGAATACATCGCTTCCACGGTGTCGCTGATCATTCTTGCTACGGTCTTCTGGCGCTCTCCCCCATCGGCGGTGACCTCGTCCTCATGCAGGGGTAGGTCTGTGGTGAGATACTTACCAAAAATTTCTGCGGCGCCCACTGCGTCGGGGCGACGAATTTTGATCTTCACGTCCAAACGTCCCGGACGCAAAATGGCCGGGTCAATCATGTCTTCTCGGTTTGAGGCACCAATAACGATGACGTTATCCAAGCGCTCCACACCGTCAATTTCGGCAAGCAACTGTGGCACTATGGTCGTCTCAACGTCGGAAGAAACACCTGTGCCACGGGTTCGGAAGAGCGATTCCATCTCGTCGAAGAACACCACGACTGGGTCGCCATGCAACGCCTTTTCGCGGGCTCGTGCGAAGATCAGGCGAATATGCCGTTCGGTCTCACCGACATACTTGTCCAGTAGTTCTGGGCCCTTGATGTTCAGGAAGTAGCTTCTGGATTGGGTATTATCGTTTCGTGCTGCTGCGCGCTGGGCTAGTGAATTTGCCACGGCCTTGGCGATCAAGGTCTTACCGCAGCCCGGAGGGCCGTAAAGCAGAATGCCCTTGGGGGCGCTCAGTCCGTGTTCTCGATAAAGCTCTGGGTGCGCGAAGGGCAACTCGACCGAGTCTTGGATGGCTTCAATTTGTGAGTTCAGTCCACCGATATCCGAGTAATCGATATCCGGTACTTCCTCGAGCACTAGCGACTGCATGTCGGTGAGCTGTACCCGGTTGATCGCTAACCCGGTACGCGAATCAATGGTTAGTTGATCTCCCACGCGCAGATGTTCACCGCGCAGTGGCTCAGCAAATTCGATGACTCGCTGGTCATCGCCGCGGGTCATCACTACTGCTTGGTGGTGCTCCAGGATTTCCTTGATCGTCACTAGGTCGCCGGTTTGTTCATAGCCTAGGCCTGCCACGACAACGAGAGCCTCATTGAGGAGTACCTGTTGGCCAATGTGGAATTTGTCGAAATCCAGCAGTGGGCTTATGGATACACGCATTTTTCGTCCGGAGTAAATCACGTCGACAGCCTGTACCGCGGTGGTTTCGATTCCGGTGCCTGGTTCCGGGTGTTTACGCGGGTGTTTTGCCACGATGGTTCCGTAGCTAAATGGCGTATCACCGTCTTTTTCGAGCGCAGATTTGAGGTTGATAATTTGTTCGCGAGTCTGTTCTAGCAAGGACACTAGGCGCTGGTTGTTGCCACTGATCCCGGCTAGCTGCTTATCTAGGTTGCGATTTTTATCGCGAAGCAGGTTGACCTGACGTTCGGTTACCTGAAGACGCTCGGCGACGCGTTGTGCCTCGTTGTTTTCGCTCACGGTTATTCTCCCAACCTTTACACTTCTCCTCGCGCGGCCACCAGAGGTGGCTATCTTGCGAGGCACTCTGATTCCATCTTAGGAAGCTAAAGCCCCGGGAATGAATTTCCCAGGGCTTTAGTTCACATATTGAAACGTTAGTTCTCGATATCCGAGACGTTTTCACCTTCGCGGACACGGTTAGGACGGTTGGCGTCCTTGGCGGCGCGGCGAAGTTTCTTGGGCGAAATGCCACGTTCTCCGAGTGCGGATTCGGTCCACTGCTCGGCGTCGTGTTCCCGGGTCCACGCGTTCAGATCCTCGGCCGAGTAACCGTGCTCTTTCATCCGCTTAGCTTTCGGGATGCCCTCCTGCGCGTCGGCCAACCGGCGAGTGGTGATCAAGAACGCCGTGTGCGCCACCATGCGGTGATCCGGGCGAACCGCTAAACCGTCAACATGCCAACCGCGCACCATGGTTTCAAAGCAATCGGGCTCGGTGAACTGGCCCGATGCGCGAATTGCTTCCACCACGCGGGACATTTGGGTCACCGTGGCCACGTAGTTTGTCCAAACTCCGCCAGGTGCCAGCACCGTGGCTACAGCGTCCAGGCATTCCCACGGCGAGAGCATATCGAGCACTACGCGGTCTACGCTGCCTGGTTCCTCAATTTCCAGTACCTTCTCTTGGAAATCACCAATTGAAAGGTTCCAGGCAGGGTGCTCGCCACCAAATACCGTAGCGATGTTGCCTCGCGCAATGTCTGCGAACTCTTCACGACGCTCATAGGAGTGCAGGTACCCCTGGTCTCCTACCGCACGCAGCAGTGAAATCGACAGCGCTCCGGACCCAACGCCGGCCTCAACTACACGTGCACCAGGGAAAATATCGCCAAACTGAATAATTTGGGCGGCATCCTTGGGGTAAACCACTGCAGCACCTCGAGGCATGGACAGAACAAAGTCCTTCGCCAGCGGACGCAGCATCTGATAGCGCACGCCTTCAACGTTTTCCACCACCGAGCCTTCGGAGGTACCAATGATCAGATCATGGCTCAACACGCCCTGGTGCGTGTGGAACTCTCCACCGGCTTCAAGGGTGATGGTGTTGATGCGACGCTTTTCGTCGGTCAGCTGGACACGGTCGCCGACGCGGAAGGGGCCGCGACGGGCGTTCGCGCCATGCGGCGCTGCGGTGTTCTGAGCACTCACTGAGTTTTCCTTTGTTGTAGAACTTTTTAGGCTTTGCGGCCGGTGACGGCCGAAATAATTTTGCGTTGGTGCAATAACCCGACCACGGCCCCACGGGCGTCGATCACCGCATATTCTGCGCTAGCCACAGTGGCCAGATAATCGATCAGTTGCCTGCCATCAGCCTCAGCAGCGACCACCGCTCCGCGGCCCAAAGCCCGCGAAACAGCTAAGGCGGAGACTTCGGAAGCTGCCTCAACAGCTACCCGGCTCAGCGCTTGTTCATCTACCACACCGCAAGGCATGCCCTGCGGGTCAATCAAAATGATCGATCCCCCACGGTTCCGTTTGCGGGTGTGCACGTCAGCTACTGTGGCTACGGACATCATGGCACTGGCTGGTGACATCAGGTCCCCGGCAATGACCTTGGGTAGGTTCAGCATCATTTTTGCGTGATTGATCAACTGTGTAGTCGCCTGCCACATGAAGACCGCCACCATCACGCCAACCACCATGGTGATCAGTTGTGGCTGTTGGCCCTTAAAATATGGAAGCACCACAAACCAGAAGACCACGCCGATAACAATAAGGCGGCCCACCCAGGATGCGGCGATGGTGCCTTTAAACTGTGAACCGGTTAGTTTCCACACCGCAGATTCAACGAGGCGCCCACCGTCTAAGGGAAGTCCTGGCAGTGCATTAAACGCACCGAGCAGCAGGTTTGCGTAGACGAAGAAATTCAGCAGCAGTCCCGGATATAACCCGAGGCTTGGAATTTGCATAGCCAGCCAGGCTAGGCCGGCGAGCACAAAGTTCGATAGCGGACCGGCCATAGCCACAGCTAAAGAGGCTCCGGGCTTGGCTTTAAAGGAACCGAACTGTGTGTGTCCGCCCATCAGGGTGAGCACAATGTGGGCATCTGGCCATTTGAAGGCGCGCGCCGTGAGCGCGTGCGCTACCTCGTGCACGAGAACAGCTAGGGCAATCACCACGGCGCAGGCAAACCCCAAGAGGTAAGCGACAACAGGTGGGATCAGCGCGTTATTGGATAATTGCATGCCGATGGCTACGGTGATGACCGCGGTAATAATGAACCACGAGCTAGACAGGTACACCGGCACTCCGCCGATACGCCCCAGCTTCAGCCCTGGGGCCTTTTCAGTTACTTCGCTCACGCGTTAACCTGCACCAACCAATCGGTCATGGTTTCTACTTCCACATCAACTAGTGACGTGATCCGTCGCCAGTTCCCCACTCCGGGATCGGTGGCGTTTGGGACTAATACTGCGTGTAGCTCGGCGGCCGAGGCAGAATGAATGCCGGGTTTTGAATCTTCGAAGCCAATGCAGCGGGCGGCTTCAAATTCTCGGCCCAACTTTTCACTCAGTAAGGTTAGTCCGCGTCGGTAGGGTTCGGGATCTGGTTTGCCGTGGGTGACTTCCTCACCGGTGACGCTGACGGTGAAGATACCTTCGGGTAGTACTTCCATGAGCTTATCCACGATGCTACGTTCACTCATCGTGACCAACGCTTGGGGAATACCTGCCGCATGCACGGCAGTGAGCAGTTCCAGAGCTCCGGGGCGCCATGGTACTTCGTGGCTCAACCCGGCAATAACCTTGCTCGATAAGTGGTCAATGATCTCGCGGATGCTGAGATTAACTCCGGCTTCCTGAAGGATTTTGGCACCGTTAGGCAGCGCTTGTCCGACGAGGTTAAATGCTTGTTCCTCACTCCAGGTACCACCATGGGCTTTGACGAGTTCCATCTCGGCATTGATCCAATAGGGTTCGGTGTCGATGAGGGTCCCATCCATATCCCACAGCACCGCTTGCGGGCCGTGGGATGAAACTTTTGTATCGAACGCTGATCTGGTGCTTGGCATGACTCCATTCTAGATGGAAGAGTGGGGCTAAACCGCTTCGGTGGATACGTCGGGTCGGTGAAGTGGCAGGAAAGAGGTTTGTGATGAGCGAGGATTACCAAGCACCAACGCTGAATGGCTTCGTTGGGCAAACCGAACATGAGATGCGTCCCACCATCTTAATTTCGGCGTTTGAGGGCTGGAATGATGCTGGCTCGGCCGCTAGTGATGCGGTCCGGCGCATTTTGAATAGCACCTCGCCCGAACATGTCGCCACCGTGGGCTCAGATGATTACTACGACTACCAGTTCACTCGCCCGCATTCTCGGCTCACAGAGACTGGACGGGTGATCGAATGGCCGGTCACCGATGTTTATCGCATCAACCTCGAGCAAGCCCCAGCAGATCTGCTGATTGTTGTGGGCGTGGAGCCCACGTTTAAGTGGCAATCCTTTTGTGCTCAGGTCGTGCGGGCCGCCCAAACCCACAATGTTCACGCGGTACTTTCCGTGGGTGCACTGTTGGCTGATGTGCCGCATACCCGCCCGGTGCCTACGGTGCTGAACAGCGATCATCCTAAGCTGCAGGAGTTCTTTAATATCTCCGCATCACGCTATGAGGGTCCAACAGGAATTCCTTCGGTCTTAAGCGCGGAATTCGACAAGCATGGAATTGCGACTATGTCGCTTTGGGCCCAGTTATCCCACTATGTAGCCCAAGCACCGAGCCCACGGGTGGAATTAGCGCTGGTTGAAATGCTCGAGGAGTTGATCCCGATGAGCGTGACCTCGGAAAAGTTGCGTGAAGACGCGGTCGCGTGGAAACGCGGGGTCGATGAGCTTTTGGCGGCGGATCCGGATGTCTCAAAATATGTGCAGCAACTCGAGCGGGCTTCGGACGCTAGCGAATTACCTGAAGCAAGTGGCGAGTCCATTGCGCGCGAGTTTGAACGCTACCTGCGCAGGCGTGGCCGCTCGCGGGGAGACGGGCAAGGTCCGGACTTCGAAATCTAAGCTGAGGGTACAAAAAATCTCCATGCGAAGAAATTCGCATGGAGATTCTTTTCTAACTTAGAGCTTCAGGCCTAGGAGAGCATCAAAGCCGCGGGTTAGCAGTTCGCTACCTTCGCCGCTGCCTTCAGCCTCGGTGGCCGCCCACTGGTCGATGGCTTCCAGCGCTGCTGGAGCGTCCAGATCATCGGCCATGCGCGAGCGAATGCGGGTGAGCAGTGCGGTAGCTTCGGCCAAGCCACTAGCGGTTATCCGTTCCCGCCAGGTGGCTATGCGCTGCTGTGCCAGCTGCAACAGGTCATCGGTCCAAGACCAGTTGGTCCGGTAGTGCTGGGAGAGCAGCACCGCGCGAATCGCCACCGGCTCCACCCCGGCCTCACGCAGTTTGGAGACCAACACCAGGTTGCCTAGGGACTTGCTCATCTTTTCGCCGTCCAGGCCAACCATGCCGGTGTGCACGTAGTTCTGCGCCAATTCGAGCTGATCATCGGCGGCAGCGTGTGCGGCAGAGAATTCGTGGTGCGGGAAGATCAGGTCTGAGCCGCCACCCTGAACGGTAAACGGTGCAGGCAGTGTCTTTCGGGCAATCACCGAACATTCGATGTGCCAGCCCGGACGTCCGGTGCCCAGTTCTCCACCATCCCACGAAGGTTCTCCTTCGCGAGCCATTCGCCAGAGCAGTGGATCTAGCGGGTCGCGCTTACCTGCACGCTGCGGGTCTCCGCCGCGTTCGGCGAAAAAGCCGAGCATCGTTTCACGGTCGTAGTTTGATACCTGACCGAGCTTCCACGCATCATTCTGCGAGGCCATGGTGTCAAAGTAAATGTCACCATCCACCCCGTCTTCACCCGCCGGCACTCGGTATGCCAAGTCTGCGGCCAGCAGTCGTTCGACTACTGGCACCAGCCAGCTCACGGACTCGACGGCACCGATGTAGTTATGTGGGGCGATGACATTCAACGCTTCCATGTCGGTGCGGAACAGCTGAATCTGGCTCTCGGCCAGATCGCGCCAATCAACACCCGTCGCGGTGGCACGCTCGAGCAACGGATCATCCACGTCGGTGATGTTCTGCGTGTAGCTCACCTTACGGCCGTTATCCAACCAGGTACGGTGCAGTAGGTCAAAGGTGACATAGGTAGCCGCGTGACCCATGTGTGTGGCGTCATATGGGGTGATGCCACAGACGTACATGCTGGCTGGACTGTTGGCTTTATCGGCCGGCGCGGTGGCCCGCTTGGTTCCGCTGGAGGTATCAAAAATCTCCAAGATGGGTGCGGATCCGACAACATGCGGTACTTCCGGGGACTTCCACGCGAGCACTGAGTACATCCTTTCGCAGATGTATAGACGATCTTCTCTTAAGAGCAAGTCAACGAGAACTTAGTTTATTCCCGTTGACTCTCTTGTCTTATTAGGCGCTGATCACACCGAGGCCAAGAAACACGAACAGTCCTAGGCCCAAGAGCAAGCGGTACCAGACGAAGAATCGGTAGGAGTGGGTGGAAACAAACTTTAGGAACCAGCCCACGATAAAGAATCCGACCACGAAGGCCACCAAGGTGGCCACACCGGTTTGCGCCAACGTGTATACGCCAGGCTCGGCGAAAGACTTGTAAAGCTTGTACAGTCCCGAGGCGTAAACCGCGGGAATGGCGAGTAAGAACGAGTATCTTGCCGCAGCTTCACGGGTGTAGCCCATCAGCAAGCCGGCGGTAATGGTGCCGCCAGAGCGTGAGACACCGGGAATCAAAGCCATAGCCTGAGCCAAACCGTAAAAGATACCGTGTTTCACGGTCAGCGTTTGCAAGGTGCGTTCTTGTTTGCCGTAGTAGTCAGCGATCGCAAGGAATACGCCAAATACCACCAGTGTGGTGGCCACTATCCAGAGCGAACGGAAGTTCGTATCGATGTAGCTTTCGAGCAATAAGCCCAAAAATGCGATAGGGATCGAGCCGACAATAATCAGCCAACCCATTTTGGCGTCCGGATCCGAATGCGGAATTTTGCCGGTGATCGCCTTAAACCAGGCTCCGATTATTCGCACAATATCGCGCCAGAAAAAAACGATGACCGCGGTTTCAGTACCCAGTTGGGTAATGGCGGTAAATGCCGCACCGGGATCTTGCGCGTTGGGCAAAAGTTCGCCCACAATGCGCAGATGCGCCGATGAGGAGACGGGCAAGAACTCTGTCAGGCCCTGTATTAATCCGAGAAAAGCTGCTTCAAACCAATTCACCCCTTGACACTACGTCACGTGGGCGGGAGACACGGTGATTAACGGGCGTTTGAAAGAAAATTCAATCCGTGGTCGTACTCACTCGTCATCGTCGTCATCCGTGGGTATGGTGAACGGAAGTAGTTCGGAATATTGGTCGTAGAGGGCATCCTCATAAGTCTGGAACGCGTCGGCTAAAGATCCAAAAGCCGCGTCAACGGCTGCGTCGGCCGATCCCCGACTCTGGGAAACCACCGTCAGGTGCTGCTCAAGTCGTGAGATCAGCTGTTGTAGCGCGTAGCTCGGTTCGATGCTCATGAGACACACGCTACAACCGAATGCCATCTTTCGATAGAGGTGAAATGCTTCAGGAACTTATCAAGGCCCCGCTGCACTTGAATAATGATGACCGGTACGAATATTTGGTGATCACTTCTTTCCCCACGGAATCCAAACACGTAGCCCGAGCAGCCTTGCGAGAACACTCGGATAACGGAAAATGGGAGCATGTTCGCACCCTGCGCTACGAGGGTGGAGCCAGCAAATATTGGATGCGGCGCAAGGTGATCCGTGTGGTCAGTACGCTTGATCGCTCAGGACTCTAGTGGGCCCACCAGCCAACTAGCCACGGTGTTTTCCGCCGAGGCAGCATTTGAGGGGTGATACCAGCTGGCCTGCACATCTCGGTAGAGGCGTTCAAATTCGCTGCCTCGGAAGTATCCGCCACCACCAAACAATTGGCCGGCAGTTTCCACGTTCTCTCGCGCGGTTTGTCCGGCCAGAGTTCGTAGCGTCACTAGTCGCGGGAACCAACCCTCGCCGTGATCAACGCGTGATTCCAGGTCGCTGGCTACCGCACGTTGCAGTGCGTCTAGGCTCAGCATCCGCATCCCTGACTGGGCTAGTAGACCACGAGCTCGAACGTCTTGGGTGTAACTACTGCCATCTTGATGGGTGCGTTTGTTCAGCGCGTTTTGGCTCAGCTCTACCGCACGTTCAGCCATCCCGACATACACGCTGGCGGTGAGCGTTAAGAAGGACGCAAAGATTGCGAAGATCAGCGGGTCAGCATTTGGACCCACCGGTAATCTGGAATGCACCCACCCAGCTGGTGCTATGGCACCCTCCAATTTGGTGGTGTGCGACTGGCTCGCCCGCATTCCTAAGGTGTTCCAGTCCCCCAGCGAGCGGACTTTTTCTCCGCGTGCCACAAAGCCATGAACTAACTCCCCGGTCTGCTCATCCTTGCCAAAGATTCCCAGTCGAGTAAAAGCCGGAGAAAGTGAGGTGAAGATCTTGGTTCCGGTGAAGGCCACCGAACCATCGGCCGCGGTGTCCGCCACGGTATTTGAATCAAAAAGCACTGAATCATTACCAGGTTCCGAAATCCCGAAGGCCATCACTTCTCCGTCTGTGATCCAGTCGGTAACCATGTTCAGCCGCATATCTCCGCGTGCCGCAAGCAAGTATGCGACCCCGGCCCAGACCTGATGCATATTGATCGCCAACGCGGTGCCCGGAGCCGCCGTCGCCAGTCGACGTTGAGCAAGCACCAGTTGTTCGAAGCTCCAGCCCAGACCACCGGCGGATTCGGGCACCAGCGCCTTTAAGTACCCCAAGCCGACCAACTCTTCGAAGTCTTCGGTGGCGAAGCTGTTCTCCGCGTCGTATTCCGCGGCTCGTGCGCGGATCCGTTCAAGTAGTTGATCGCTTAGTAGTTCTTCAATTGTCACGCGGGAGGCTCCTAATAGTTTCTAAGTAGACGGTCAAGCACACGGGTTCCGAACTTCAGGGCCGAGATCGGCACCCGCTCATCCACGCCATGGAACATGCCAGTAAAGTCGAGGTCTTTAGGCAGCTGCAACGGAGCAAATCCGTACCCGGTGATACCAAGCTTTGCTAACGCTTTGTTGTCGGTACCACCGGAGAGCATGTAGGGCAGCACCACGGCCTGCGGATCTTCGGATTTTAACGCCGCAACCATGGATTCCACTAGTTCGCCGCTGAAGGGTACTTCCAAAGACTGCTGGTCTTGGAGCAGGCTGACCTCAACATGCTCCCCCGCCAGTTCCCGCAATGTCGCCAGTGTCGATTCATGTTCCATCGGCAAGGTTCGGCAATCGATAAGCGCCTCAGCGTAACCAGGCAGCACATTGTGTTTATACCCGGCCTTGAGTACCGACGGGTTTGAGGTGTTCTGCAAGGTGGCGCCAACAAAGCGGCTGGTGTTCCCCAACGCTTCGAGCAGCGGCTCGGGATGATCTTCGTCGAACTCAATCCCGGAGATTTCAGAGAGTTCTTCAAATAGCGCTCTGGTGGTTTTCGTGTAAGAAAGCGGCCGCTGATACTCGCCAATGCGCGCAACTGCCGACGCCAAGCGAGTTACCGCGTTCTCCTCATTTAGCTGTGAACCGTGGCCAGCCACGCCATGAGCTGCAAGTTTGATCCAAGCGATGCCCTTCTCAGCGGTTTGTACCAGATATGCGCGTTGCCCTGCGATTTCGGTAGAAAAACCACCCACTTCGCTGATCGCCTCGCCCGCTCCGGCGAAGAGTTCTGGATGCTGCTCAACCATCCACAGGGAGCCATAATCACTACCGGCTTCTTCATCCGCGAAAAATGCAATGATCAGGTCTCGACGCGGGCTGATCTTCTCCCGCATCAGGTGTCTGATCACGGCGACGATCATCGCGTCCATGTCTTTCATATCGACGGCGCCACGACCCCAGATCATGTCATCAATAATTTGCGCTCCGAAGGGATCCACGGACCAGTCCTCGGCGATAGCGGGCACTACATCTAGATGTCCGTGAACCACCAGCGCGGGCAAGCTCCGGTGACTGCCTGGAATGCGGGTGAGCAGATTGGCTCGTCCCGGTGCTGATTCGTAGATGGTCGAGTCCAACCCGACCTCGCTCAGTAGGCGCGCAATGTAGTCTGCTGCTTCGCGCTCTCCACGACTGTTGTTATCGCCGAAGTTTGTGGTGTCAATGGTGATCAGCTTGCGGCAAATCTCTACGACTTCTTCTTGCATCAATTCATAGGAGTGCGTTTTTGGCATATTTACAAACCTCTATTCGTGCCCGGCCTGGGAGCGGATTATCCATGGAGCCTGCGGTATGCGGCTTGCGCCGCCGGGTGCAATGGCTGGCCGCCGGTTGAGATCAGTGTATCTGGGGTCAAATATTGTATTCCCGCACTGTTACGTGGAATGAGTTCGCGCGCATGGTTGACCAAGAGTTCAACTACCGCCGAGACCACCGAATCGGGCAAGGACACGTTAGCCATCAAGAGGTTGGCCACTCCGACGGTATCGACCTGTGCTACCCCGGCATAAGTGTCTTGCGGGATTATCACCGGCTCGTAGAGCCGCGGGTATTCTTCGCGCAAGCGCGGGAGTACCGAGGACATACTGATCAGCCGAAGTGGTAAACGTTGTTCCAACTCGGTAATCGAACTTACAGGGATCCCGCCGAAAAGGAAAAGAGCATCGATGCTGCCTTCTTCCAGCGCTTTCAGCCCGCCAACGTAGCCGAGCTGGCGTTCACGAGGGCTACGCATAGCGGTATCGAGTCCCGTGGCATTAAGGATGCGCTGCCCGGTGACCCAAGTACCTGACCCGGGGGCTCCGGTGCCGAGCCTGCGCCCGGAGAGGTCTGCCAAGGTGCGGATGCTGCTTTCTCGCGGCACCAGACAGTGGTAATAATTTTGGTACACACGCCCCAAGGCAACTAAAGAACTCTCCGCAGGCCTCAGTTGGGCCACAGTATCGGCCAGTGCCAGCGAAAGTCCTGCTGTCCCATTCTTCAAAAGTTTCAGATTCTCGACGCTGGCCTCGGTGATCAACGCCTCGGAGTTTTCGGCGATCTTGTATTTAACCAGTGCCTCGCACAATAAGGTCGCGAATTCAAAATACATGCCGCCGTTTTCACCCCCGGCGACATCCAGCCGCGGAATCAACGGCCCGGCGGAACAAGCGGCCAGCCCGGCACCCATCAGCGAGAGTCCACCCCAGCGAAGTAGCTGTCTGCGTCCGATAGTTCGCGCGCCAATAGCCGGTGATTTACCCAAGGTGCACCCCCTGCCTCGGTGCAGCGCTGCGTAGCAGAAGAAGTCTCATCTGCAGTCCGCCACCAACGCCGGCCTCTACGATCAGTTCGCCGCCATTAGCTTGGGCCAGACGTTCCACAATCGCCATGCCCAAACCAGTTCCGGGGCTTGCCCCGGTGGGATCCGCCCGCCAGAAACGCTCGGTGACCAAGGCTAAGTCCTTGGTGCGCAGCCCCGGTCCGTGATCTCTGATGATGATTTCGACGATTTGTTCCGTGGCGGTAAGGCTCGTAAGCACCGGTGCTCCCGGAGCATATTTCAGGCAGTTCTCGTAGAGTTCGGCGATCATTTGCTGCAGCTCGAATTCGTTGCAACTTACCCAGAATTCAGTTTCTTGGCCCGAGTTGAACAATAACTCCGTGCCGGTGTTGCGGGCGCTCTCGGTCCGCCGCTCAATTTCTTCGATGAGCAAATCACGTACCGGGACCGGCGCGGAGTCGGCAACGCCCGTGGCCAGCGTAGTGCCAGCGGTGAGCTCAGAGAGTCGGTGGTCGGCGCTGGCCAAACGCAGCACCGCGTCCAACAGGGTTTCGACTCTTCGCAGTTCTTTCTCCACCGCCCGCACCCCTTGCGGATCCGCCTCGTCGCCGAGCCGCATTTTCAGAAGATCCACGCGTAGTCGCAAGGCGGCGACCGGGTTGCGCAACTGATGTGAGGTTTCGGCAATAAGTTCGCGCTGCTGCGCCAAACTAGCGGTCATCACCTGAGCCATGGTGCTAAAAGAACGTGCCAATTCCTGTAGTTCCGGCGGGCCAGCAGCTTCTAAAGGCGCCGCGGTTTTTGTTGCAGCTAGGGCCTTGGTCGCCTCGTTGAGCCGGTGGATAGGTCGTAATACCCAGGTGGTGACTCGATCTGCCAGAAGCAATAAGGCTGAGCCTGCGGTCAGGCTGACTAACACCACCAGCACCCAGCGTTGCAAAACCAGCTCTCGGGCAGAATCGAGATTTACCTGCATTATTACCGCGCCCAGCACCTGAGTGGAATTGCCATAAGGCCGAGCGATGAGCGACTTGTCGTTGGATAAAGGGTTGATGGTGTCAATATCGGTGTGTCCTAGATTCAGTTCGGTGTTCTCAACCACCTGTTGAACCTGCGGGTCACGCGGATCGATATTCCCAGAGGTGAAGGTCTGCTGATCTATCCGTATCAGCAGCCCCTCGTTGTAGAGCTGTGAGTAGGTATCCATTTCTTGTTGCAATTTGCCATGATCCGCATCCGTGGAAGCCGCCAGCTGAACAAAACGGTTCAGCGACGCGGCACGGGTCAGCCGCAGTTGCTGGGTGGCATCAACGCTCGCATTTTGCATCAGCACGCCGGAAACGATGATCACTAACAACGCCAGCAAGGAACCCAAGATGAGAATGACGCGGCGTCTCACGGGGCCTCGATGCGGTAGCCGACTCCGCGCACGTTGATGATCATTCCCGGACTGTCCAGCTTGGCGCGCAACCCCGTCAGATGTACGTCCAAGGAACGGGAAACCGCTATGAAAGCGTCTCCCCACAGCGCGTCGAGTATTTGTTCGCGGGTCACGACCGAGCCTGCATGTTGTGCCAGCAAGGAGAGCAAATCAAACTCTTTCGCTGTCAGATTCAGTGACCGCTCCCCCAACCCGGCGGTTCGCTTATCTAAATCAATACGCAGTTCACCAACCTGCAATTCGCTACTGGAACTCGAGCTGAGCTGCGAACGCCTGGCCACAGCCTCAATGCGTGCCAGAAGCACCGTCAGTCCAATGGGTTTAACCAAATAATCATCGGCGCCTTGGCGCAGTCCTCGAACGACGCTGCGTTCATCATCGCGGGCGCTGAGGATGACTATCGGACTACTGGTGATAAGTCGCAGCTTGCGCAGAACCTCGAGCCCATCCATGTCCGGTAGGCCCAAATCGAGCAGGATCATCTGCGCTTCGCGGTGCCGCAGCAGCGCATCGGCCCCTCGGGCCACGCAGATTGCCGTATGTCCGGCAGCTGCCACGGCGTCGACCAGGGCCGTCGCGACGGCGTCGTCATCCTCGACGATAAGCAGCTGCAAGGTCATGTCCCTTCGATCTCTGGTGCACCACGCACCCAGATGCACTTTATCAGCTGGGCTAAACGAATAACTGACCGAACGGTTTCCTAAGACAGTCTTAAGATTTGGCGCACATGTTGGATATGGGCTGGCTCACCCACACATTAGATCTGTCTCTCATGTTGGCGTGATGAAAATCAATGTAGCTTTTACCTCACGTAAACCGATCACGGACACCGGTACTCGCACCGGAAACGAGCAAAAACTTTTAAGGATTATATTCATGGCCGAACAGCAGCAGCCGGGCGCTTCAGACGCCGCGGTTCAGGGCGACCGCGACGGTGGCGGTCCACCAAAATGGAAGATTGTCGGACCGGGTCTGGTTGTTGCGGCAACCGGTGTAGGCGCAGCCGATATGGTCGCCACCTTGGTTGCGGGTAGCCAGTACGGCTACGCCCTACTTTGGGCAGTGATTTTGGGTGTCATCCTCAAAATCGTTTTGGTCGAAGGCGCCGGACGTTACACACTGGCCACCGGAAAGACCATCTTTGAGGGTTGGAAGACCCTTGGTAAGTGGACCACCTGGTACTTCGGTCCGTACATCATCATCTGGGGCTTCGTCTACGGCGCCACCGCGATGAGTTCTGCGGCCATGCCGTTGGCAGCACTCTTCCCAGCCGTGGATTTGAAGATCTGGGCAGTCCTGATGGGCCTGGCCGGTTTTGCCATGGTCTGGTTCGGCAAGTACTCCTTCTTTGAGAAGGTCACCGCGGTTCTGGTGGGCATCATGTTCATTACCGTAGTTGGCTTGGCAGTCATTGCTGCGCCGAACTTCCCGGAGATGATCAAGGGACTCGTTCCAATGATTCCGTCCGGCGGCGTGGTCTACACCCTGGCACTAGCCGGCGGTGTCGGCGGCACTATTACCCTGGCTGCTTACGGATACTGGCTGCGTGAAAAGGGCTGGTACACCCCAAAGTGGATGCGTGTGATGCGTATCGACAACTCGATGGCTTACGTCATGACCGGCATCTTCGTGATTGCCATGCTGATTGTGGGCGCCGAAGTAGTTCAGGCTGCTGGCGTTTCCTTGTCCGCAGGTGACCGCGGTCTGCTGGACTTGGGTGATGTGCTCAACGAACGTTACGGCACCTTCGTTGGCACCGGATTCCTTGTCGGCTTCTGGGCCGCTTCCTTCTCCTCGATTATCGGCGTATGGAACGGTGTTTCGTTGATGTTCGCCGACTTCTGGGGCCACATGCGCAAGAAGCCAGCCGGCCACCCGGACACGATGACCGGTGGCAAGTACTTCAAGTTCTACGTACTCTGGTTGACCTTCCCTCCTATGGTGCTGTTCTTGCTGGACAAGCCAATCGCACTGATCTTGGCTTACGGCGTGCTTGGCTCGCTGTTCATGCCATTCTTGGCGATCACCTTGCTTGGACTGCTCAACGGCAAGCGCATCCCTAAGCGCTGGGCGAACCGTTGGCACACCAACACCGCGCTGGCCATTACCGCGATGCTGTTCATTGCACTGGGCATCCAGCAACTGTTCAAGAACCTCGCACCGCTCTTCGGCGGCTAGCGAGCTATCCATTAAGAGGCCTTCGTCCCGAGC
>NZ_NRGT01000016.1:0-4631 GCF_002332285.1 Glutamicibacter sp. BW77
GGTTCTGCCTGGAAGGGTGGTGCGAAATAGCCTCAAATGGTACTTCTGTTCTGACGACTTGGTACCGCCCCGACTGAATAGTTGGAACTGCGATTCTGACTACTTGGTACGGCTGCCAAGATTTGGATGGATTGGCCAAGGGCTCGGCAAGACGCGCCCTTGGCCAATACTATTTAATTGAAGGGTTCGGGAATCAGCTGTTTAGGGACGGGGTAGGACCTATTCCCAAAAGCCAGCTGCGTCCCGAGCCTTCTCACCATTAATCTGTCGCATGTCTGTTTTGCCGAGCAGCAACCACCTGGTGTTGTTCGCCAATCGATTCACGATGGAATCACCTGCCACCTTGTCAGGCATCACCTTAACCCAATAGGACGGATCCGTTTGACTGACGATAACCGTCGGCAAACGATGTTCCCGATCAGCCAGCACAGCAAACAAGTCACTGGCGATGTTCTGGTCAATTCCCACGGTAAGGAAATCGTCAATGATCAACAGATCCGTCTCTTGGAGCCTTTCCAATAGTTGATGATGTTCCCTGCGGTCCTCACGAGCCATCATCAACAGGCGTGCCAGGTCATCCATGCGTGTGTAGTAAACCGAGTGCCCGCTATGGCAGGCGGCAACTCCAATCGCGCAAGCGATATAAGTCTTTCCCCCGCCGGTAGGTGAAATGATCAGCAGGTTCGTCGGATCAGTACGCCATTCATGGTTGGCGTACCGTTTCATCCGGGCCTGATCGATGTTGCGACCGGGCAGGTAGTGCAACTCCGCGATATTGGCACTTGGCAAGGGGAACTGGGCTTGCTTAATGAGCTTGCTGGTCTTCTGCGACTGGCGAATTCCCAGCGTATGGTCCACCGCATTCATGAACACTTCTTCCGGAAGCAGTCTGTCATTGCTCTCGTCGTTGGTCAGCTCGAAGAACTTCGCAGCAAAAACGGTGAGGCGCAGATCTTTGATTTTCTGATGGTCTTCACTGGTAAGCATATGATTCATCCCCGGCTCTTATAGTGGTCCGCATCCCGCACAAACGCTCCCGGAATGCTTTGCATTGGTTCCAGATTCTTGGTGTTCTGCGCTGCTGGCCCTGAAACATGCTCCTGCTGCTTCCTGGCGTCGGCCAAGGTGGCCATTACGCGTTTGAGCGCCGTGTAATTCGGGTAACCATTGATGTTCAACATCTCTTGGCAAGCCTCCTCTAACGATGGGCTCTTCTTGCGTCCTAACTCGGTGAGGATGTTACGGCAGGATAAGAACGCCTGGGCTTCCACTTTGCTTCGGTCCAAGATCTGAGTGATGACCTGAACCGTCGCCGGCCCGTAGCTTCGTGCATTGCTCAAGAACCAGTCCCGAGTCCAGAGACCTTGCACGTCCTGATGATGCTTGGGCGCATGGGCCAGCTCAGTGGAATACTGACCACGCCGGCCGTGCTTACGCGGGTGTTCACATACTTTGGATTGCCCATCAAAAAGGCTGATCCTGGTGGTGGTAATCCGTGCGGAGAGAACTTTTCCGGCAAGCTGATAGGGCACGGAGTAGTGCTGATAGTCGCTGGTCACGTGGTAGTTCCGACCGACTTTTAACTGTTTATAGTCGACGTCTTCATACCGTTGCTTCGGCAAGGGCTGCAGCACTGGTGCTTCCTCAGCGTCGAAGACTTCACGTCGGGTGGTCTGATTGACCCTGCGCAAATTCTCGTTGATGTCTTCGAGTTGCTCGCTCACTGCTTCGTTCAGCTCCTCGAACGAAGTCCATGTCTGCGGGTCGAGGTAGCCGATGATACGTGTTTCAACGGTCTGCACCATGCGCTCGACATGGGCCTTGTCGCGTGGGCGGTTCGATCGGGCTGGGACGATCGCAGTTTGATAATGCTCAGCCAACTGGCGGTAGGCCTTCGTGACCACGACTTCCTTGTCTCCACGCTTTCGGCGGTGCGTAGCGGTCGCTGCGTTATCTGGCACGATCATCTGCACCACTCCACCGAAGAACTCCAGTGCGTTCACATGCGCTTCGTTCCACGCGTGTTGCTTCATATCGCTGAAGGCCTTGCAGAATATTAGGCCGGAGAAGGGCAAAGACGCGACGAAGAAATAGGCTTTGAACGTTTCTCCGGTGACCGTGTCGAGGACCTTCATGGTGGGTCCGGCCCAATCCACGAACATGGCTTTGCCAGGTTCGTGTTGCAGGGTGGCGACCACGTCGTTGGTTGCGGCGAACCGGTTGAACAGTGCGCAGTACTGGGAGTAACTGTATTTTTTCTGCGTGCTGGTTCCAGCTACGTATTTAACCCAGCCTTGTTGCAGTTTGAAGAAACGGTTGTGCTTGATTTCTTCAATGATCTGGGCGAAGTGCGGGTCGGCATAATCTGCAGACATCGTTCGGCGGCCGTCGGGGAAGAGCTTCTCAATATCTATAGCGGTCATTGCAGCGAAACGTTCGGCGGTGATGCCGTCGGTGCTGATGGCCTTTTTCACTGCGGCGATATCGCGGCGTGAGCATCCCAGAGATCTGGTGATTTCGTCATAGGTTCGGTGCTTGAACACCATGGACATGATGGTTTGGTAATCCACCAAGAGGTTTCTCCTTTGAACTGGCCACCACACGGTGTTGTGTGACGGTTAGTTCAGAGGATCAGGTGGAGGTTACAGGCAGTTCCATGTCTTCAGAACAGCGGTACCAAGTCGTCAGAACATTGGTTCCAACTCGCGCTATTTGGCAGGTGGGACCCTTTTTCTGTTTAAGGACACTGATCCACGAGAGCACTGATCGGTTAGGTCCACGCGCTTTTGGTTCACGGTGGCTGAGGTAAAAAGAATACGGCAGTATATTGCCGGATGATAGTTAATCAGGCGCTACACTGGATACAGGATCATAAACGGCGGCATATTGCCGGTTCGGAGTTTACGTTGAATTCTTTATTGGAAATTGGCGCTGCGCTGCAGCTTTCTCGAAAAGAGAATGCCTTGACTCAGGAGCAGCTGGCTGACCTAGCTAACATCTCCGAGCGCACCGTGCGGGCCATCGAAACCGGTACGGGTAACCCTTCTATAGGAGCTGTGCTTTCCGTTGCTAGCGTCCTTGGGCTCAAGATTGTTGTTCAGAAGTGAATCGGGATCTAGCAGATCTGAAGCGGGTCGATAAGGCAGATGTTTATCAGAACCGTATATTGGCGGGGCGTTTGGAACGTCGTGGTGACGGTTATATCCAATTCAGTTATACCGACGAGTTTTTACAATCAGGTATGCCGGGCATTGCTACGTCCCTACCTTCTTCCGCAGCACCCCTAGTTGCTCCTGGTGGTGGGGTGCCTGCGTTCTTTTCTGGACTCTTACCAGAAGGTCACCGTCTCACAGTCTTGAAGAACGCCACTAAAACCAGCCTCGCTGATGAAATGACTTTATTGATGGCAGTCGGTTCCGATACTCCGGGCAACGTTCGTATCGTGCCTAGCGGTTCGAAACTGATGATGCCAGCGGCGGTCGCGACGATCGATGATCCTGCGACTTTGGACTTTACATTGCTGACAAGAACTCTTGATCTGCATTCGATTCCGGGTGTTCAGGAAAAGATTAGTGCCACCATGCTGACGACGCCTTTAGCAATGGGGGAAGGAGCGTATCTCCTTAAGCTGGATCCGCGAGATCACCCGTACCTCGTTGCCAACGAAGCTCTGCACCTGCAGGCGGCCAAATCGCTGAAACTGCCGGTTGCTAAAAACAAGGTAGTACATGATGGACAGAATGTTCCTGGACTACTTGTTGAACGCTTTGACCGGAAGTACGTTCCAGGCCAAGCTGAAGTTACGCGGTATGCATTAGAAGACGGGCTGCAGGTGCTCGACTTACCGCCAGCCGTTAAGTACTCGGTCAGTGCCGAGCAAGTCGCTGACGGTTTGGCTGGATATTGCCAAGCGCCGGTGATAGCGAAACGAAGTTTGTATCTTCAGTTCCTCTTCGCTTGGTTGACAGGTAACGGAGATCTGCACGGAAAGAATCTTTCAATACTTGCGGACTCTTCAGGGAAGTTTACGATGGCCCCGATGTATGACGTCCCTTGCACGCTTATTTACGGAGATGACACCATGGCGCTGTCTCTATCGGGCAAAACTAAGAACCTAAAGAGTAAGCATTGGCTGGAGTTCGGCCGGTACTTGGGGTTGACGGAAAGAGCGGTCTTGTCAGCGAATCAATTAGCTTTGAAGGCAGCTAGCTTGGCCAGGTTGGAGACACTGCCGATCGATGGTTCGCCGTTACGCGGTACAGTGCGCGAACTACGTTTTAGGCGTATGGAAGTGGCGTAGCCTTCTTCAATGATTTGGCTTCATGCCGGCATCTAGCATTAGGTCAGTGCCAGCATTTGGGGAATTGCATTTGCCCCTTGGTAAGCCGTCGAAAGATCGGTCGCACTATTAGGCGAAGTTTTTCTCGTTGGCCAGTAGAGGCGATCTCCATAAACGGGACAGTCATCGCGTCTCATAGTCGTCTAGCTCTATATGGTGCCGGGTAGTTTCTCGCGACATGTACCCGCAATCGTGGGGCCTGGCAGAAGGTGCATAAATTACCGAATTAGGGCAGTAATAATTTACTCTAATTCTTTGTGTGCACGGTCACTGTGGAAAAGAGGCCACCGAT
>NZ_NRGT01000017.1:0-10318 GCF_002332285.1 Glutamicibacter sp. BW77
ACCATAAAAGGGTCTGTCAACCGGCGATCAGAGCCTCCGCTTGTGAGTTGAAAATGCGGTAGACGCGCCGGGCGAGATAGCGTTTGATGCATCGTCGGATTTCCTTCGTGCTAAGTCCTTCCGCTTCCCGCTTCTGCACGTATTCGCGGGTTTCCTCGTCGTGAGTCATCCGCGTGATGGCGACCATGTGAAGCGCGCTGTTCAGAGACCGGTCGCCGCCGCGGTTGAGTCGGTGACGGACGGTGTTCCCCGATGAGGCCGGGATCGGGTTTACCCCGGCGAGGGAGGCGTATGCGGCTTCCGAATGCACCCGGCCCTGATGGGACCAGACGGTCAGGCATGTGGCGGCCGTGATGGCGCCGAAGCCCTTCACATCCAAGAGCGGTGCCGCCTCGCTGACCTTGACCAGGTCGGTGATCTGCTGGGTGTTGCCCGCCACGTCTTTGTCGAGGTCACCGATCCGCTTGGCCAACCGGACCGCTTCGGTGCGGGCCACGGAAAGCGCCAGTTCCTCGTCCTGCTCACGCCACCGGGAGACCTCGGCAATCTGCGCTCCGGTCAGGGCCTTGCGGGCGTCCAGGCCGAGCTCATTGACGCGCACCAAGGCAGTCAGCCCGTTCACCGCCCGTGTCCGCTCCCCGGTCATGGAATGACGCGCAGATACCAAAACCCTCAGGGCAGCACGGACGCCTTCATTCAGCCGCGGCCGGCGCAGTTGCTTCTCCTGCATCGGGAGCACGGCCCGGGCGATTCGTTGGGCATCGAGCACGTCGGATTTGCCTACGCCGTGGTGGGATTCGGCGTCCATCCGTGCTGCCTCGACAACCGAGTATCCCTTGGTAACCACGGTTCCGGCGAGTATGGCCCCGTAGGAGGCTGCGCCCTCGATCACCCAGAGCACGGCGAGATCAGCACCCGTGCGGCGTGCCACCCACGCGGTGGCTCGGTTGATGCCGGCGCCGGTCGTGGGGAAGTCCCGGGTATCGACGAGTTCACCGGTCGTGGCGGTGATGATGGCGTAAACGTGGTTGCGGGCGTGGGTGTCGACACCGACGACAAACGCATGTGAATGCGCGACGATAGACATGGCGGTCATTGTTCCTTTCCTCTTCACGGATATGGGCATGGCCACTGCCGGCCGATACCAGTCCGGGTAGAGGTCACTTCGGAACAACACTGTGATGAGCCACGCCCTGAGGCGGACAACCTTCTGATCAAGTCACCGAGGTGGGCCGGACGGGTACCGGCCGGCCGCCCCATGGTTGGACAAGTCGTAGGAAAGACACCAATGGGTCACGTGTCAGGTGAGTCACAATCACGAGGCGGGACGGCCAGTCCCTATCCTGCCAGCCAGTCCCAGACCAGCTGCACCAAGTCTCACAGTGTCAGGGTTGAACGGTACCAACGCCTCACAGCAAACCCACCCCAGCGCGTAGGGCAAGAACCAGGAAGCCAACACCCATGTCGAGTCCAGCCGTACCTCAAATGGGACATGATAGTCCTATGACTAATCCCGGACCCCGTGCCGGTGGCCCGTCCCGACGCAGGACATTCACCCCCACCGAGAAACTAGACCTACTGTCCGGTTAGGAGGAAGCCATCGCCGAGCAAAAGGGTGGCGCCTACCTCCGCAAAAATGGCGTCTACTCCTCGCAAATCACCGAATGGCGCAAACTACGAGACGCCGGAGTCCTCGAAGGAAAAACAGCCGGAGCTCGTATCGGCAAGCTTAGCGCCGAGCAAGCTGAAATTGCCCGTCTTCGCCGCCAGTTAGAGGTGAGCGAGGGAAAGCGGAAGAAAACTGAGGATGCCCTAGACATCATGGGAAAACTCTCGGCGTTCTTCGAGAACGCCATCAACGAGTCGCAGGACGAGCTGAAGTCCAAGAAGAAATGAAGCGAGCCTACCACCATTTGCTGGTGATCAAGATCCCGCAACGTAAAGCCGCTGACATGGTTGGTGTTTCACGCACCACGATGAACCGCACACCGAGCAAACTGCAGGACGCTGCGCGTCCGGCGCCGCCGAACAAGCTCAGCACCGTTGAGCGGGCTGCGATTCTCTATGTTTTGAACAGTCCTGAGTGCGTGGATTTGGCCCCGATGCAGGTCTATGCAAAGTTACTCGATGACGGTGTGTATTTGGGTTCTTTATCGACGTTTTACCGGGTTCTCAATGAGAATCGGCTGGTCAAGGAACGTCGCCGATTGGCGAAGCATAAGCCTCGTTCGATCCCCGAGCTGGAAGCCACCGCTCCTGGTGAGGTTCTCAGTTGGGACATCACGAAACTGGCAGGCCCTGTGAAAGGCAAGTACTTCGACTGCTATTTGATGGTCGATATTTATTCACGGTATATCGTTGGCGCGCACGTGCACGCTACCGAGTCTGGCCAGTTGGCTGTGGAGATGATGAGAGAGATCTTTGGCGTCCATGGAATTCCACGGGTGGTCCACGCGGACCGCGGAACGAGTATGACGTCGAAGACGGTCGCGGCTTTACTCTCTGATTTGGAAGTGACTAGGTCGCATTCGAGGCCTCGGGTGAGTAATGATAACCCCTATTCAGAGTCGTTGTTCAAGACTTTGAAGTATGTTCCGCAGTTCCCTGAGCGTTTCTCTTCGTTGGGTGATGCACGGGCGTTTATGAGTGAATTCGTTCAGTGGTACAACCATGCCCATCAGCATTCGGGCATCGGGTTGCATACGCCGGCGGACGTTCATTTTGGGTTGGCTGATTCAGTAGCTGCGAAACGTTCACAGACGTTGGCAGCTGCGCGTGCGCGGTATCCTGAACGTTTTGGTACGTCGCGGGATCCGAAGATTTTGGCGATGCCTGAAGCTGCGTGGATTAACAATCCGAGGAATCGGGTAGTTCAGGCCGCTTGATAGTTATTTAGACTTGCGTTGGTACCGTTTGACTTGAAAAATTCCGACCCGCCAATGAGGCCTTGTTTCCTGCGTAAGTCAGGCTATCGAGCACCGTAACGGATACATCCGTATTGTCCATGAGGTAGTGAACGAAATTAGAGCCGATAAATCCGGCACCACCGGTAACGAGAATTTGTTTCATGCCCATAGCGTACTAGGTGGACTTCTAGATAAGTAAACTGAGAAAATACAAACCATGAAAGGCATTATTCTTGCTGGCGGTACCGGCTCACGACTACACCCCATTACATTAGGAATCAGCAAGCAGCTTGTTCCCGTTTATGACAAGCCGATGATCTACTACCCGCTCTCAACCCTCATGCTGGCTGGCATTCGGGATATTCTAATCATCACCACACCCCAAGACTCAGAGCAGTTCCAACGTCTACTTGGGGATGGCAGCCAGTGGCGGATCAACATCACATACAAGTCGCAGCCAGCACCTGAAGGGCTAGCTCAGGCGTTCTTGATCGGCGAAGAGCATATCGGTGAAGAAAAAGTCGCGCTCATTCTGGGTGACAATATTTTCCACGGCCCTGGCATGGGCGCACAGTTGCAACAGCTCTCGAACATAGATGGCGCTGCGGTCTTTGGATATCACGTAGCCGACCCTACGGCATACGGCGTCGTTGAATTTGACGCTGATGGCCAAGCAATCTCGTTGGAAGAGAAGCCGGTTCACGCCAAGAGCAACTACGCAGTCCCGGGCCTCTATTTCTATGACAACAATGTTGTAGAGATGGCAAAGCAATTGAAACCATCTGCACGTGGCGAACTCGAGATTACGGATATCAATAGGATCTACCTCGAGCAAGGCAAACTCCAGGTAGAGATTCTGCCGAGGGGCACGGCTTGGCTAGACACGGGAACCTTTGATTCTCTCAACGATGCATCCAATTACATTCGCACCATTGAAGCGCGTCAAGGACAGAAAATTGGTTCACCAGAGGAAATTGCTTGGCGCATGAACTACCTGGACGACGATCAACTCCGTTCAGCTAGCTCGTCGCTCTCCAAGAGTGGATATAGCGCCAACCTACTTGCAATTGTTCATGAAAAATATTCGAGCCCGAATTAGGAGGAGCGGCGCCGATGAGCGCTTCATGGCTTCGAATCTTAATCCAGCAACGACTTTCCGCGAATGATAATCATTCAACTGGAGAATGAAATTGCGACCCGTTGAAAAGTAGATTCCAGCCTTAATCACCAATTGAGGATCAAATACAGCTTTACTATATCGCCGGATTTTCAGTTCATTTAGGTGGATTTTCACTATCTCGACTCAAAGAACCCCTAAAGGATACCGAGGCAGACAAATTCGGATCATTGAAAGAGTATCGAAGGCACGCATTCTGGCTAGCGCACCCCCGCAATACTGCAGCATGAGGTGAAGCAGCCGCGCTCGATCCTCCGAGGATGGCGAAGTGCAACAAGACAGCAGCCACATCTGAAAAGATATTTCAACCGGGATTACGAATTTCTACCTTGCCAAAATGGAGGCAAATTTCATGGAAGGTTTCATTGACCACATTTCTCCTGATCGAAAAGTTCTGAAAGGGTGGATAAAAAACCCTGACGAGCTGGAACCGACCCTAAAGGTCCGCATGGGAGAAGAAGTATTTGGCTACGGCCAGATTAGCGCTCCATCAGATGGAACACTTAAACTGAAAGGAGAAGACGCAAGGTCGTTTACCATATACACAGACAGGAAAATTGGACCCTCCGAGATACTCGAGGGAAGCCTGAGTGTTGTTTCAGTTCCAAATCAGTATGGCAAGCCCGTATACCCTTCGGGTGGTCTAATTAAACGAGAAGAAAGGTACTTTTCTGAGTACTTTGCGCGATTGCCTGAAACCCTGAAGAGTGCCATCAAAGATCAGCTGGACGTTAATGTAGCACTTGCTCCCAAAAAACCTGAGTCCGAAAACGAATTATCGTACATGCATTTCCCCGTTGGGCTAGAGGATTCGAAGCGTACCGTGAGGCTCGGGAAAGAGGGGTACCTTTTCGCGGTCGGCGGTGCAAACAAGATCGAATCACGCTACAAAGAACCACAATCACCTGCTGAGATTGCGGCAATGAATAAAGAGATCAGCAGTTGGAAAAGGTTGATTAATAGTAGGTTCAACTATTGCTCTTCGAAAGGAATAAAATTCCTTCAATTTATAGTTCCAGATAAAATAACTGCTTTACCCCAGTTTTCGCCGATCGACTTCAAAGGTGCAACGCCGATGTATCGGAAGTTGATTGAAGAGATGGCCAGCGAAAAACATTACTTGGATCTGCTTCCAATTTTTGAAAATTGGTCAAGCGAACTTTCCCCTTGGCGAAAGGCTGATGGTCATCCCTCGGCCCGAACCATGTATGAGATTTCCACATCCGTAATTAGCGCTCTTGGCTTGGATACTGGCATCCTTGATGCTATGAAATTTGACAAGACGAGGTATCAGGAAGGAGACCTTGGGCAGCGATTCTTCAATATTCCAATCTGGGATGAGAGCATTGAACCGAAATCTATGCCAAACGTAAACATCCGCGAAATTGTAGAAGTTCGCAAACGCAATCAATTTAATGAATTTGCCACAGTAAATCCTCGAATTGGTGTTTATTTACAGTTTGAAAATCCGAATCCGCTTATACGAAAGAAAGTTATGCTCTTTGGGACTTCTACTGCCAGCTACGGAATGCTGCCGAACCAACTAACTTGGTGGCTCAAACAAATTTTTTCTGAATTTCATTTTGTTTGGCAGACAGATCTTGAGTACGATCTTATTGAGCAAAACCAACCAGATATCGTCATTTGTCAGACTGTGGAACGGTTCCTCGCAAGAACACCCTCGAAATAATCCTCTGAGACGAGTTGAATCGTCCCGGGTTTTATGCCGCTTTCTATTGAGAGAATGGAAAGCATGCCCAAGCAGTACACCCCCGAAGTCAAAGCCCGCGCAGTGGACTACATCATGGAACGACTTGACCGCTATAAGTCGGTCTACGCAGCCTGCAATGACATGGCTCCAAAGCTGAACGTCGGTAAAGAAACCCTGCGCCGCTGGGTGCTCCAAGCCCAGGTTGATTCCGGTGAACGAACCGGACCGACCAGCGAAGAACTCGCCGAGATCAAAGCGTTGAAAGCCAAGGTCCGGGACCTTGAAGAAGCCAACGACATCTTGAAGGCATCAGCGATTTTCTTCGCGAGGGAGCTGGACCCTCGCCGGCACTAATCACCGAGTTCATCGACCAGCAACGCGAACACGGCTACGCAGTCCAGCAGATCTGTCAGGCCCTGAATACTCAGGGCCTGAAGGTTTCTGCCCGCACGTATCGCAGTTGGAAAGCAGCTGAACCAGCACCACGGGTCGTCACGGACGCACTCATTTTGAACGTTCTTCATGACCTGCAGAAACCTGATGAAAAGACGGGGAGACCGAAGCCCGAGGTTCTTTATGGGCGGAGGAAAATGCTGGTCTGGTTGCAGCGCAACGGCTTCCCTGACATCTCAAAACACACCGTGGATCGGCTGATGCGTGTGGCTGGGATGAATGGGCTGGTGCGGGGCCGGAGAACGACTACAACGATCCGCGCTAAAGATAAAATCCGGGCGAAAGATCTATTGAATCGGAACTTCTATACTGATGCACCGAACAAGGTGTGGGTCACTGATTTCACTTATGTTCCGATTCGTGGCAGGTTCGCCTATGTGTCCTTCGTGATCGATTTGTTCTCACGCCGGATCTTGTCCTGGGCTTCGTCGACCTCGCATGACACCGAGTTTGTGGAGCAGGCTCTCCAACTGGCCCTATGGCAACGCCGGATTGAGCAAAAAGCGCATGTGGGACCGGCCTTTGGCACCATCCACCATTCAGATGCGGGCAGTGAATATACCTCTCAGAGGTACACTCAGACGCTGGCGATGGAGGGACTGGTGCCGTCGATCGGAACGATTGGGGACGCGTTCGACAACGCGGCCGCCGAAACGGTGATGGGGTTGTTCAAGAACGAGGCGGTTGCTAAGGATTCACCGTTCCGCACTGGATCCTTGGCTACCAAGGCGGACGTGGATGACGTGGTCGTGGAATGGGTCCACTGGTACAACAACGACCGGTTGCACTCGACCCTCGGATATCGGGCTCCGGTTGAATTTGAAGAACTCTATTATGATGAAATGAGCGGCTCGTTACCCGATGAAGCCGCCAGTAAACTGGCGGCGTAATTTCCGGGATGCTTCTATGTTTGTCAAGCAACTGATAGAGGCGGATTTGTTGCTAAGACTCGAAATAGTTGCCGGGTGATGTAGCGCTTGAGACTCCGCATAATTTCGCGTTTAGTGTGTCCTTCTGCAATCTTGCGTTGTACATACTCGCGGGTATCCTTGTCAGCACGCATTCGCGTCAATGCGATGGTGTTGATCGCGCGGTTCAGCCGTCGGTCACCACCGCGGTTAAGACGGTGCCTGACAGTGTTTCCCGAGGACGCTGGGATCGGGCAGGTGCCCGCGATCATTGCGAAGGCAGCCTCGGAGCGGATACGTCCCGGGTGCGACCAAACAGTCATTACGATCGCAGCGGTTACCGCACCTACTCCGCGCATGGCCAGTAGCGCCGGAACATGTCGGGTGGTCAGTTTGGTGAGCTGGACTTGGTTAGCTTTTAAGTCGGCGTCCAAGCCAGCGATCTGCTTGGCCAGGCGTACAGCTTCACTACGTGCCACAGTGGAACCGAGGGTCTCATCGCGTGCGCGCCATGCTGCGATGGTCCTGATTTGGGCTGCTGTCAGTGGCTTGCGGGCGTCAAGCCCTAGGTCATGAGCGCGGACCAGTGCTGTTAGGGCATTGATGGAACGTAGCCGATCGGTATTCATCTGGTCGCGTCCAACGCTCAGTAGTTTCAGTGCGGTCTGGAGATCTCCCGCACGTTGGTCACGAAGTTTTTCCAGGTCCATGACGAGGGTCGATTGGGCTGCTGTGATCGCGTCTAAGGTATCAGTTTTACCTTTGCCTCGCAGCCGCTTGGCTGAAGGAGTTGGTGCTTCAACCACGCGATAGCCAGCCTGCGCAAGACGCTCAGCCATAACCGCTCCGTAGGAGCCTGTGCACTCGGCTGAAACGAGGACGCTTTCGATATCCCCTTCGGTGCGGCGCCCAATCCAGGCTGCTGCGCGTTCCAAACCACGGCTCGTAGTCGGAAAGCTTTCCTGCCCCCGAAGTTTGCCCGAGGGAGACTCCACGATCGCGTAGGTATGAGTTGCGGCGTGTGTATCCACGCCGACGATAAATTGATAGTGATCTGCCACAATTGACATGCGATGTCTCCTTTTTAGCGTGCGGACGTCGTGACCGGCGTCGGCCCGGGAGAAGATCACTACGAGGCATGCCTGTAAGGGGCCACAATCCACAGGGATTGGGCAGGCTTCTAATCAAGCCATCGCGGTGGGCCGGGGCGGCGCCGGCCCTTCCAGCCAGGTGGACAGATCCCGGGAATGACACCCCGTAGGGGTCAGACGATTCATGAGTCACACTTGGCTGGAGGAACCAGTACCACTCTGCCAGCTAGCCCCAGGCCAGCCACCTTCAACACTTACAGACGATTCAAACCCGGGATGTCCATGAGTTCCAGGCGAGGTGGGCGGTGCTGGAGAAGTCGGTGAGAGCAACGAAAATGGTGGAGGCGAAATCGTTGTTCCGCACGCTCACCGCTTGGCGGCGAGAGCTGCTGGTCTTCGTGAGAACCCGGCTGACGAATGCACGCAGCGAGGCAGCGAACTTGACAGCAAAGAACCTCAAACGGATCGGTCGGGGTTATCGGAATCATAGTCATTAGCGGGTTCGGATACTCTTGTATACTGCGAGGCTACGGCCCTGCTGAGCATCCTGCGCTACGCTTAACTTTTAAGAGCCGGATTGCCGGGAATAACCTGCCTTCGCTAACTGCGGATACCGAGTTGCATGCAGCATAGTGACCCCACATAGTTTGACATTCTTCGATGGCGACACTTACACGGAATAGAGTTAAGGTAAGAGTGCGGTTTTGATACAAACCAATTTTCAATATACGTAATTTATACGAGGGTCAATGCTATTTAGTTTCGAAATGAGCACTAAAAAACTGGAGATGAATCAGGCGATTGTCGTTAATGATGGCGGTCGAGAAATTCATTTTCTGGCGCGGAAGGGTGACAATCAGCATATATTCACCAATGTTCCGGTAACGGCAATGCCAATCGTGTCCATGGCTCTACCTCACACATTGACCGTCCTAAGTGTTGGCGCAGACAAGTATGTGACACCATTGCAGGAGCGACTTGATGCTAATGCCTGCAACGAAAACAACGTTCGTTATCGGATCGGTGTACAAGGTAAGCCTAAGAGGGCGGTTATTACATTCGCTCATTACAAAGGTTTTGGCGGATGGCCCGCTCCTTACACTGTCCTCGACGCAACTAAGCTGGCTCTAGCGGACACGCTTTACATTAGCGTCCAAGACCCCTACTTCACGGCAGGCAGTTACTTTATTTCCGATGACTACGGTAACGATCCAGTGCCGGCCATTGTGGCTGTCATTAGCAGGACACTCGAAGAGTATGGATTGTCATCATCCGACGTTACCATCCTGGGGTCAAGCAAAGGAGCGAACATCGCTGGTTTAGTGTCCCAGTTCTTTGAAGATAACCAGTTAATACTTTGCGCTTACTCGATGGATATTGAATACCGGGTGCGAAATACGCCATTTCGCCACTTAGCTTCTGCGCTGGATTTTTTAGGCGTCTCTTTCCCCGACGCATTGTCAGTATTTCAGAAAGAGGCGAGGCGCAAGGAAACGCATTGGTTCTATGCTATTCGGGATGATCTGGCCAACCAAGGCCAGGAGTATATGACAGCGGATCAACTCACGACATATCCAAGCCAAGCCTCACACTCCAACGTGATTGTAGAGCATTGGGATGAGATCCGTACGCTGATCGATCGCCGTCATCCCGTTCTAGATACCAGGGTGGAATCCGTACGTTAGCTTGTGATCGGTGGTAAATATTTGACTCGAGATGTTAGCTTTTCAATCGTTGGCGAACGCACAGACGTCGGCTGGGCACCAGCATGAACCACTATCCGCTCAGGCGAGGATTTAGCGGCTATTCGACTTTAAGCCCATTTTATGTTGTCAAGTTTTGGGAAGTGCTTCGTCGAATGCCTTGAAAATTTGATCCCCTTTGCGGTCGAGGTTGTGGTTGGTGCGTCGACGGGTTTCCACGGTTGTTTTCCTGTTGCCTCACATTTGCTTACGAAATTGCGGGTTTCCTTCTCGCGGGTCATTCAAGTGACGGGGACTGGGGTTCCCCGCAACTAGTGGACACGTGATCTAGCTCATGCTGCTCGCGTTGGCACGGTCCTATGCTGTTCA
>NZ_NRGT01000018.1:0-20635 GCF_002332285.1 Glutamicibacter sp. BW77
CCGTAGGTTCCGTAGGTTCCACAGTCGGCTCAGTCGGCTCAGTCGGCTCAGTCGGCTCGGTCGGCTCGGTCGGTTCCGTAGGTTCCACAGTCGGCTCAGTCGGCTCAGTCGGTTCGGTCGGTTCCACAGTCGGTTCCGTAGGTTCCGTAGGTTCCACAGTCGGCTCAGTCGGCTCCGTAGGTTCCGTAGGAACTGGCTTTAGGATGAATCCGAAGTCCAGGGTCGGATCTCGGTCTCCGTCATTGGTCAGCCCCTCGGACTTGGCTTCCCAAGTCGAGGAATCGCCTTCGCGATCGGTGCCGTTTTCAATGGTCGGAACGTATGGAGCCAATGGCTCTTTCGATGCATCCTGGTCAATAATCACGGTGTACGACTGTCCGTCTTCGAGAACTGGAAGATTCTCGAAGGTGTAGAAGCCGTTTTCATCGGTAGTGGTCGGTCCAACAGGATCTCCGTTGACATCGATCACCGGTTCGCCGTCAGGGCCAACCAGGGTGAGTACGACGTTCTCGATTCCGGATTCCTCGTCGTCCTGGATGCCGTCCTTGTTGTCGTCTACCCAGACGTAGTCGCCAACAGAAACCTTCGGCTCCTGCTTCAGGACTACACCGGCATCCCACGTCGGGTCGATGCCTTCGGTGGCCTTGACTTCCTGTTCCGAGTATTGCTTGGTCAGAGCCGAGTTCTGTTCGTCCAAGGTAAATTTGATGGTCAGGCCGGTCTGCGGATCAGCATCCGAGTCAGTGGCATCATCGTCGCCAGCATCCTGCGAAGTGAACTCGTACTTCGCAGCCTGTTCTTCGGTTAGCTCGAACTTCACCTGGTAATCGCCAGCAGGCAATTCATCGAAGATGTAGCGTCCGTTGGCGTCGGTGGTCGTTTCGCTGACAACCTCGCCCTTTTCGTCGAGAAGAGTCACCTTGACGCCGGCAAGGACCTCGGCATCGCCTTGGACGCCGTCCTTGTTCGCGTCAACCCAGACGTAGTCGCCCACGGCAAAGGTCTTGGCTGGCTCTTCAGCCGGGGCGTTGTAGAACGGGACCGCTTCGGACGAACCGTCTGCTTCCACGGTGACTTCAAGCAATTCTTCGGAGAGCTCGTACCCTTCTGGGGCGACGACTTCCTTGATCTTGTAGGTTCCCGGGGTCGAGACAGTCACGTTCTTGATTTCCTCGCCCACGGCGATGCGCAGTGCACCGTCCTGGACGAAGACATCATCAACGACGACTGCATCGTCGGCATCCAGGATCTGGAAGCGCGCGTTCTCGTCCGAGATGACACGGAGGGGATCCTCGGCGTCGATCTTGGCGATCGACAGCGGGTAGCCGTCGGTGGGCGTGATCGATGCCTTCGTGCTGCCGATAATGTTCTCGATGGCCACGTCAGCTTCGAAATCAACGATCTCCACCAGCACGTTCACCGAGGCAGCGCCCTGCGAGGAATCAAGCACCGTGCCAGGCTTCTGGAACAGCACCACTGTGCCGGATGGAGCGTCAGCGGTTGGCACGTCGAAACGGGCCTGGACGTTTCCATTCAGGTCCTGGACATCCAGGCTCGGGTTGCTGCGCGAATCAACGCTTGAGTCGGAAACGAATCCGAGGAATTCCATTCCTGCAGGCAAAACGTCAACGACATCAAAGATCTTGACGCCGGTGTAGTTGCCATGGGGAATCAGTGCCACGTTGTAGACGTACTTCGACTGAGCCAGGTTTCCTTCCGGATCAATTTCCGCACGCAGGTTCTGGGTCCACGCTTCGTTTGGGGTGTCGCGGACGTTCTTGCGGATCTCGGCTTCGTCGCCATAGGAGGTGGCTTCACTCACCGCTTCGGACCAGTACAGTGCCTTGCCGTCTTCGCCGAAGAGGGTGGCCTTGTTCTTGATCTGCAGGGTCTGCTTGCCCGCGAATTCCTTGGTGTTCAGGGTCAGATCAAGAGTGAACTGCTTGTCGGTTCCCCAATCGGCGACCTTGGCAGCGCCAGCGTCGCTCAGCTCGATGACCAGATGCTGCTCGTCATCCAGGGACACGACGAAGTCCGCTGGCTCCATGGTGCGCCACCAGTCGTAGGTGGCAGTGACGTTCGAAGCGATCGACTCGAGGTCGCTCACGTCGAAGACCTTGGTGTCCACGTAGTCCACGATGGTGCTCTTGGCCAGGTCAATGCCCTTGCCCTGGCCCACGGTGAAGGTGTACTTCACCGGGGCTGAGGTGCCTGGCTGGACCTCGACCTGGGCTGCGTCGGAAGACTTGTTGAAGTAGTTCGGCGCGTTGAAGCCTTCTTCGTTGTCCTCTTGGGCCAGCAAGCTGACCCTATTGTTGTAGCCGTTCTTTCCGTTCGTGAACTCGGTGTTCAGCTTCCACTCGGCGCGGTTGGTGAGCTCGTACTTGCTCTGGCCGGGAATATTGGTAGCAGACTTGGCCAGACCGCCAACGGTGTGGATGGCTGCCTTGAGTTCCACGGTGACGTTCAGGTCCGTGCCCTTGCCGATGTTGATAAACATCTTCTGTCCGTCGACAAAGTAGGTTCCCACGCAGTCATCTCCGGCAAAAGCTGCCGGGTCAACGGGATCGGTTTTGGCCAATTCGATTCCGCTGGCCTTCAGGAAGTCCGCATCCTCGCTGCTCCACTTTGCCTGGGGAGGCAGTGCGTCAGAGATGATCACGTTGTCCTTGAACGTCTTCTTGACGTTCGATCCGTCCCATGAAGTCAGATCAGACTTGATGGTGTAGATGATGTCCTGCGCTGGATCCAGGGTTCCATCCTCGGCTGGCTCGACGTCTTGCGAAGCCCAGCTCGAATTCTTGCTCAGTCCGCCCGCATTCGGACCCGGCAGGCCGGAAACGGTGCCGGTGATGTTGCCGCCAACGGACAGCGTTGCTTCGCGGTCTGTCTCCCCCAAGGTTGCAGTGTTCTTCAAGTTGACTCGGTAGTTACCGCCGTTTTCCTTGTTGACCTTGTCAGCTTCGGCCTGCAGCTGGGCTTCCAGAGCTGCACGTGCGGCCTCATCGGCAACTGCGGCCTTGTAGGTGATCACGGTCTGGGAAGGGCCTGGCAGGTCCAGCTCTCCGGCGAAGGTATTCCCGTTGACTTCGGGGTCGAATTCCACGGTGGATTGGGTCTTGTTCAGGCCGTTTTCATCCCAGGTGGTTTGCTTAGCGTTGAAGGAGTCTGCGATGTAGCTCATCGATTCCGGGAGGGCATCGGCAATCGAGTAGCCTGCACGGGCAGTTTTCGTGTCAGCAGTGAGGGTGTACTCGACCGGAGCGCCGATCACGGCGGGATCGAGAGTCACGCGTTCAGTGGCCGGATCGTATTTCACGAAACGGTTCAGGTTTCCGGCGTTGGAAACGTACTTGCTCGAGTTCTCGTTCACGTTGGCGAAGTCATCGCCGCCATTCTTGACGATCACATTCAGGGAGGTTTCTTCCCCATCGAGCGACCAGGTGATGTCTTCCACCGAGCTGTGCTCGACCGGGTTGACGGTGAAGTCCAAAGCCCAGACGCCCTGGCCGCTGCCGGCTGGCCATGGGTCCGCAAAGGTCAGGAGCACCGTATTGGGATCGTTGGGATCCTGCGTGACGGAGGTAATTGCTTCATTTCCCGGCGGAATTGAACCAACGCTCACGTTGGACCCGAGCTTGATCGCCACGGTCGAACCCGGAACCACTTGCGCGCCGTCATACTGGAGCACCATCGTCAGGGTCTGGTTCTCGGTAACTACCGAAGTGCCATCGTATTTCTCGTCACCGAGGTTCACATCGACAGTGACACCTGGCGTTGCAGCGAAAGATACGGGTGCACCCAGCCCGATCACCGAAGCAAAGGACAGCAAGACGGTCAGCAGAATTGCCAGCACCGCATGTTTCCGTCCTCGGCCCTCAATGGGTATTCGATCTATTTTGGATGCATCAACAGACGCAGAACGCCACGCAGACATCAAGCATTTCCTCCAGGAATTTTGATTTCAACCGCCTTCAGGATTTTCCTTTGGCAATCTAGAACCATAGCCCGGAGCTTTCACATCAAGTTTTGAGATTTCCCTGCTATGGGATCATAGCTTTCAGTTATTCAGCGTGCGGAATCAGCGACGCGCATTCAGCTCTGTCGTAGCCATAACGTCACCATGTCGTGCGGCACTGCTTCGTGGCCTAACAGTCAGATGGCATCAAAAAGAAGGAAGATCCCCCGTTTTGCCTATACCCTGGGGCCCTCGGCTACACGGATTCGCGCCCGAACTGATTCAGTTTGCGAACTGATTCAAAGGAGAACAGGAACTTCCAAGATCAATCGAAGATGTTACGTTCCGCAGTAAACCAAGAGCATTTCGATAATTCTGGGATGGAAATTTTCAGATCTTGGATTAAAGAGTTAACCCCAGAATTCACCCGCATTTGGCTGACCTGCCGACAAAGTCACAGGCCCAAGGTGCGTGCCCTGTCCAGCATCTGCTTCAAATTATTCGCTTCCAGCTTGCGGTACAAACTTCTGATCTGGGTCTTGATGGTGTTTTCCGAACGGAAGGTTTGTTCGGCAATTTCCTTGCGGCTCTTCCCCTCGCGCAAGTGGCTGAGGACGTCGCGTTCCCGCTGCGTCAGCAGAGGGCGAACCGCCGTTCGGCTTTCTGCCGATACTGTAATCCTGCCCAGTCTGCGCGCCGACTCGGAGCCCATTTCCAACAGGCTGTCGATACTTCCCCACCCGGGGAGCATTTTGAGCATGGCGATTTCATACAGGCTTCCTGAATCGGCATGGGCCTGCCGGACTGATTCAGCAAGCTCGGGCGTCGCGCCCTCCGGGCTGAGCGCGGCCATCCGTGCGTACTGTCCAAGATTCCCTCCACGACGCAGGCCTGTGAAGGGCCCGCGGTTATCCAATTCTGCCAGTGCAGCATCTGGCCTTCCCTCGGAAAGATGCTTCAGCGCAAGCAGTGCAGGATCGATTCCGTTGCGGTCAAGATCATCGGGGAGATAGGTGTGGTCGACCAAAGCAGCGGTTGCAAGGATGTCATCGAGCAGCCGTCGGGCCAAGGGGGCACGTGATGCCACCGCCCGCTGCTGCCGCATCCGGTACACCAGCTTCCTTGCAGCCGCGGTGAGACCAGAGCTGATCTTCTCCATGGCCAGCAGATAGGCATGCACCGACCAGAATTCATCCGAGTCAGGACCTCGCGGCAATTTCCCCAACTCGCGTCGCATCTGGCCTGAATCCAGACTTCCGCTGGCAAGGTACGCCCGCGCCAGGATGGCCCCGCGTTCGAGCATGGCTTGGCCCCAGCGCACTTGCCCGATGTGCTGTTCGTGCTCGTCCAGGTATTTCCGCGTGGCGTCCATGTCGCCGTGCAGCATGGCAAGTTTTCCACTGGGATCCGAAAGCAAATAAGCATTGCCGGTCTTCCGTGCATGGGCCAGCGAGAGTTCATAGGATTGCAGTGCTTCAACTTCGCTTCCAGCCAGATAGAGGCTGTTGCCTGCCTGGGCGTGGATCAACGCCAAAAATGAAGACTTCATCTCGTGGGCACCGGATGCCTTGTGGAGGGCATCGCGCAAGCGCAGGGACGCTTCACCAGCCTCCGCGTACATTCCATTGAAGCGCAGGTAGAGCATTTCCAGCAGGCCGACAGTGACCGCTCTGGCGTCCGGGTTCAGGAACAACCGGTCCGTTTCAGTCCTCAGCGACTGCGCCAAATTGTCATTTCCATAATTCGGCGCTATTCGAGGGAACTGCGGCCCGGATTTATCATGCGTAAGCAAGTCCAGAAGACGGACGCCCAGCCCCAGGTAGGCGTTATTCCTGGCGACGAACGACGGGATTTGGGATGCAAGTTCCGTGAGCTGCATCGGATCCAGCAAATACAGCTCATCCCACTTCCCAACAACAATCCGGCTCAAGGAGGCCCACCGCTGCTGCGCAATGGCCACCTGGGCCGTTGCGATCAGGCCCTGTTCGCTAATAGCCGCCTCCAACGCTGCGTCTTCCAGGATCTCCATTCTCTCTGCTCCGGCCAAACGGACTCGTTCCAACAGCAGCTGGCGGACCATCTCTGGCATGAGCCAGCCGCCATCGCCATCCCCCTGCAGCAACCCGCACTGGACGAGGTCGCCTACGGTGTGTGAAGTGGTCGTGAGGCGTCCGTAGTAGGCTGCCACCGTCGCCTCATCGAAGACAGACAAGATGGCGGCCTCGGATAGTTCTCTGTGCGGATCCCGGTGAGCGAGCCACATGGACAATCCGTCACGCAACAGCTGCAATGCCGGTTCTACAGCCTGTTGGTCTTCGGCCAGTTTCCGGGCCGCTGTCAGCCAGCCGCCACATTGCCGGAAGATGGCACCTGCCGCTTTAGTGCCTGATCCCGCACGGCCACCGAGCAGGAGGGGGATTTCATCGAGGCTAAGCAACAGGTCTCGCTGTTCTGCAAATTGAACTGGTGCATGCAGAGCCAAGTGCCATACGGTGTGCCCGGGAGAAAGAATGACTGCGGCGCGGAGGTTCGGATCTTCTGCCAGCTGCTGATCAAGCACCTCCAGTTCGGAGCAATCGCTGTGCGACTTGGCGGAGAAATCATGGACCTGTCCTGGCCCATCGCCGATCCAGGAATTGGCGAACCAGAACCTTCCGGTGCCCTGAGCCGCACGAACCAGCAACAACCTTGCGCGGGGGTTGGCCCAGCCCATGAATCGCTGAAACGCCGGGTGCGGCTGGAACTGGGCAGTCACTCGTTCACCTTCCGGTGCGGTGTCCGGATGTCTCGGAGAAATGCGGGAGATCCCGTCCGCAATTCTCGGGATGTCCCCAGGCGCTGCTGGATAGCGCCCAGACTGGCTATTGTATCCACGAATTACCTCCAGCCAAGATGCCGCTTAAGCGGCCAAGTCTCCACACGTGCAGTTCGGGGCCCTGCACGCCGCTTCGCCGGGACTTCAACCTGGATCTTCGAGGCCGCGTTTCATGCGTCCGCTTCCGCGCAGGTCTCCGAGAGCCGGCAGCATTTCGATCCGCGGTGCAGGACGTTGCCGCGGGCTCTGCGCTGGTTGCTTGGCGCCATCCTCTTCAGCCGCCGGCTCGAGAGATTGGGAGGTCTTGGGATGCCGGCGCCAATGGACATAGGTCTTGATCCCGAAAGCAAGGAGCACAGCCACGACAATCGAGCCGAAGACCAGCGAAGCATGCACCGCCTCGGCCAAAGCCAAGTCATCCAGATTTTTGGTCATTATCGAGGTAGCAGTATTCGCGTTCATAACCATTCCTGTACTCGAAGTGACGACTGCGCTAACCCCATATGGCTCACAGTCTATGAGCTGGGAGGCCCAATTCGCGCGTGCCTCATCCAATCGATACCTCTTTGTTATGCGCGAGCCGAACACTGGGCACTTAGGCCAGTAAATGCACCCGGAAGCATTGGAATCCGGCGGTGCTGAGGCTACGATACGGCCTTGCCCGGAGGCCGGTGCGCGGTCCGGCACGCGAAAACCCCTCTCCCGCCAGAAAGGCAGAAGAGGGGTCCGGCAAAAGCCAGCTCCTAGTGCTCGCTGCGGATCAGCGCTCCGCCAGGAACCTGGAAGTCCACGTCGGCCCCGGCGATGATCGACCGGCGGACCACGCCGTGCAAGGTCTTGCCCTGATATGGGGAAATCGGGTTCTTGTGATGCAGTTTGGCCACGTCCACCTCGAAGGTGTCCTCCGGAGCAAAGACCGCGAAGTCGGCGTCCTTGCCTTCCTCGATGCTGCCCTTGGCACTCAGGCCGGCAAGCTTGGAAGGATTTACGCCCATCCACTGCACCACCTGCTCCAGCTGCAGTCCGCGCTTCTTCGCCTCGGACCAGATCAGCGGCAGGCCCAGCTGCAGCGAAGCGACGCCGCCCCAGGCGACGCCGAAGTCGCCGTTCTCCACGTCCTTCAGATCAACGGTCGACGGGGAATGGTCCGAAACGATGCAGTCGATAATGCCTTCTTCCAAGCCCTTCCACAGCAGTTCGCGGTTGTCGTTCTCGCGGATCGGCGGGCAGCACTTGAAGGCCGTGGCGCCGTCCGGGATCTCCTCGGCAAGCAGCGTCAGATAGTGCGGGCAGGTTTCCACGGTGAGCTTCACGCCTTCGGCGCGGGCCTCGCGGATCATCTCAAGGGCATCCGAGCTGGACAGGTGCAGCACGTGGGCGCGCACCCCGGTCTTGCGGGCGCGCTCGATGACCTGCGCAATGGCGGTATTCTCCGCATCGCGCGGACGCGAGTTGAGGAATCCGGAGTACTGTCCGCCGGCAGGGTTCGGCGAATTATCGATGATCTCCGAGTCCTCGGCATGCACGATCATCAGCGAGTCGAAGGAGGCAAGCTCTGCCATGTCCTCTTCCATCTCGTCGACGGTCAGCGAGGGGAACTCGTCGACTCCGGAGTGCAGCAGGAAGCACTTGAAGCCGAAGACGCCGGCTTCGTGCAGCTGACGCAGGTCCTTCTTGTTGCCCGGGATGGCGCCGCCCCAGAAGCCGACATTGACATAGGCGCTCTTGCTGGCAGCCTCGCGCTTGATTTCCAGCGCTTCGAGGTTCACCGTGGGCGGGATGGAGTTCAGCGGCATGTCCACGATCGTGGTGACACCGCCTGCCGCTGCGGCCTTGGTGGCGGACTCGAAGCCTTCCCACTCGGTGCGCCCCGGCTCGTTGACGTGGACATGGGTATCCACCAACCCCGGGAGCAATACCTCGTCGTCGCCGACCTCGATGGTGCGTGTGCCCTGCAGATTATTTCCCAGCGGCTCAATGGCCACGATCTTTCCGTCGCGGACGCCGATTTCGCGGGCGGCCATGCCGGCGGTAGTCAAGATGCGTTCGCCACGGATAACCAGATCGAAGCCCAGATCTGTGGTGCCGCTGGCTTCGCGTTCAACAGCTTCGTTGATGCTCATGAGTCGTTCCCTACTCGTTACGTTTAAAGCTTGAGACTAAATTCTGTGGTGCGTGGTGCGGTTATTTCCATGATCTCCTATCCTGAAAATAACCGCACCCGCAATTCATGTGGAGTTGCCAGTGGCAGCGACGACCGACCTCAGGCACTCACACCGGCACCGGATTTCATGGGCACCAGCGCGGTAGGCGCATCCCCGATCTCCAGTGCAAGATCTTCAAATTCATTAACCGCATCCAGCTGCGCACCCATGGAAATGTTGGTGACCTTCTCCAAGATCACCTCAACCACCACGGGGACCTGGTGCTCGTCGGCCAGACAGTTCGCCTCGGCGAATCCCTCGGCCAGCTTCGCCGGATCATTCACCCGAACGGCCTTGCATCCGAGCCCTTCGGCGACCTTGACGTGGTCCACGCCGTAACCGTCGGTTTCCGGGGAGTTGATGTTATCGAAGCCCAAGGAGACGTGGTAATCCATTTCGAAGGGACGCTGCGATTGGCGGATCAGGCCAAGGTAGGAGTTGTTGACCACCACGTGCACGTACGGCAGCTTGAACTGTGCTCCCACTGCCAGCTCTTCGATCATGAACTGGAAATCGTAGTCCCCGGACAGTGCCACAACTTTTTCCCCTGGCTTGCCGCGCACGACGCCCAGGGCTGCCGGACCGGTCCAGCCCAAGGGGCCGGCCTGGCCGGCGTTGATCCACTTGCGTGGCCCATAAACGTGCAGCATCTGCGCGCCGGCGATCTGGCTGAGCCCGATGGTGGATACGTAGGTGGTGTCCGCCCCGAAGACCGCGTTCATCTCCTGGTAGACGCGCTGCGGCTTGATCGGAATATTGTCGAAGTTGGTCTTGCGGTGGTTCGTGCCCTTGCGGGCGGTGCACTGTCCAGCCCACTGCGAATAGTCGGGGATCAGTCCAGCGCTCTTGCGTTCGCGCACGATCTCCAGAATCGAGTCCAGCGCCGCCGCGGCATCCGAGGTAATTCCCAGATCCGGCGCGAATACGCGGCCGATCTGGGTCGGCTCGATATCCACGTGGATGAACTTGCGCCCGGCTCGGTAGGTTTCGAGGCCACCGGTGTGCCGATTCGCCCACCGGTTTCCGATGCCGAGCACCACGTCCGAGGCCAAGAAGGATTCGTTGCCGTATTTGGTGTGCGTCTGGATGCCCACCATGCCCGACTGCAAACGGTGGTCATCCGGGATGACACCCCAGCCCATCAGGGTGGGCGAGACCGGGATGTTGAGCTCTTCGGCCAGCTGCACGAGCTTATCGCTGGCGTTGGCGTTGATCACGCCACCGCCGGCAACGATAATTGGACGCTTGCCGCTCAGCAGCAGGTCAACGATCTTCTCGGCCTGGCCGCGGGTTGCCTTCGGCTTGGTGGGCGCCAACGGCTCATAGGCATCGATGTCAAAATCAATTTCGGCCATCTGCACATTGATAGGCAAGTCGATCAGCGCAGGACCAGGGCGGCCCGAACGCATGATCTGGAAAGCCTTGGCGAAGGTTCCCGGAACGAGCCCCGGCTCCAGCACGGTGCTGGCGTATTTGGTCACCGGCTTCGCGATGGATTCAATATCCACCGCCTGGAAGTCTTCCTTGTGCAATACGTGGGTTGGCGCCTGGCCGGTGATGCACAGCATCGGGATCGAGTCGGCGATGGCCGCATACAGGCCGGTGATCATGTCGGTGCCGGCCGGTCCGGAGGTGCCCAGGCACAAGCCGATCTTGCCGCTGGCCCGCGAGTAGCCATCCGCTGCATGCGAGGCGCCTTCGACGTGGCGGTGCAGCGTGTGGCGGATTCCGCCATGCTGTTTCATCGCCGAGTACAGCGGGTTGATTGCCGCGCCGGGCAAGCCGAACGCTTCGGTGGAGCCTTCCTTTTCCAGGATCAGCACGATGGCATCTACTGCGCGCATCTTAGGCATTGAAATCACACATCCTTATCGATGGTTCGGCCCCGAACGGAGCGGTGAAAGAAGAATCAAGATCATGAGGGGATGACCTGTGGCGGGCCGACGAAGTGAATCGACTTCACGCCCACCCCGAGCACCGGAAGCCGGACTCGAACTGGAACGAAGGACTCCACCTGCTGGCGAAAACAGTTGTTCGCCAGCAGGTGGGCCGGCTGCCGAAGGCAGGCGTTGGACCCGCCACAGGAAGAATGAGGGGAAGAGCTAAGTGGGAAACCTACTGGCTTTGACCCGAAAGGCGCTGCACTCCGCGGAAAAGACCCGAGTGATCCAGCGCGCCGTCGCCGCTGGCGACGGTGGAACCCACCAGCTGGGCGACGAGCGAACCCATCGGAAGCACCACGCCGGCTTCGCGGGCGGCCGAGGTGACGATGCCCATGTCCTTGTGGTGCAGTGCCAGCCGGAATCCCGGTCCGAATTCACGGTCCAGGATCTTCTGGCCCTTCTGCTCTAGCACCTTGGAGCCGGCAAGTCCCCCGCCGAGCACCTTCAATGCCGAATCGGTGTCAACGCCATAGGCTTCGAGGAAGACCACCGCTTCGCTGAGCGCCTGGATATTTGCGGCGACGATCAGCTGGTTGGCGGCCTTGACGGTCTGCCCGGATCCGGAGGGACCGACCAGGACGATGGTTTTGCCGACCGCTTCGAGCACCGGCTTGGCAACGGCGAAGTCCGCCGGTTCACCGCCGACCATAATGGAGAGCACCGCGTCGATGGCTCCCTGCTCGCCGCCGGATACCGGTGCGTCCAGTGGACGCAACCCGGCCTCGCGCGCCGCATTCGACAGGTGCACCGCTACGTCGGGGCGGATGGAGGAATTATCGATCCAGATGGCCCCGGATTTCGCATGCGCAAACAGGCCCTCTGCACCGGTGGTGACCGCTTCGACATCCGGAGAGTCCGGAACCATGGTGATGATGACGTCGGCGTCCTTGACCGCTTCGGCGATTGAGTTTGCCGCGTGGCCGCCGGCTGCCGCAAGCTCGGTGGCGGCTTTTTCGCTGCGGTTGAAACCGGTGACGTTGAAGCCTGCGGTGACGAGGTTCTTAGCCATGGGCAGTCCCATGATTCCCAAGCCGATAAATGCAACATTCTGTGACATGTGATTCTCCAAAAGTGTTTTGGCGGCCCGCACGAGGGGCGAGTGGAAGTTTAGGAGGCGTTGGCGCCGGCGGTGGCTAGCCATTTGAAGGCGGTTTGCGCCTCCTGCTTGTACTCCAGGGCTACCTTGCCGGTGTATCCAAGCTGGCGGGAGCGTTCGATCCAGGCAAGCAGGGGCAGGTCACCGGTTCCCGGTGCCCCACGGCCAGGCGCGTCGGCGATCTGGATGTGGCCGAATTCTTCCGCGTGGTTTTCGATGACCTGCGGGACATCATCGCCGTTGACCGCCAGGTGGTAGAAGTCGGCCAGCAGGGCAATATTTTTCTTGCCCGCATCCTTGACCTTGTTGACCACATCCAGTGCCTCGGCGGCGGTCTTCAGCGGGTAGGCCTCGGTGCCGGACACCGGTTCGATCAGAACGGTGCCTTCGATGCGTTCGATGCCCCCGGCGGCAACTAACAGGTTTTCAAGGGCCAGCTCGTCTTGAGCCTGCGCGGTGGAGCCCGCAAGACGATTTCCATAGAGGGCGTTGAAGGATTTGCATCCGGTGGCCTCGCCGATAGCGGTGACCACGTCCACGTTCTCACGGAACTCTGCGCTGCGCCCGATCCACGAAACTAGTCCGCGGTCCCCCCCGGGCATATCTCCGGCGAAGAAGTTCAATCCGTCCAGCTGCACGCCCGCGCTCTTGATCGAGCCGATGAACTCGTCTACCTGCTTGTCGCTCGGCACGGCGGTGGCGAATGGCCACCAGAATTCGACGCTGTCGAATCCCGCCTGCTTGGCTGCTTCGGCACGCTGATTAATGGGTAGTTCGGTGAGCAGAATCGAGCAGTTCAGAGTGTAAGACACTGGATTTCCCTTCAAAACCTATTCAAAGATTCCACTTCATGGAATATTTGTTTTGCTTTACGAAAACTCTAAGACGAGACCCGGATCACTGTCAACCCTTGATCGTCCCTGCTCAAATCGCCCAAGACGCGCACCCAAGAGCGAATCCACCCCTCCCGACAACCAGGAACCCCTCCGCAGTTAACCTTGGTAGCGGGCGGCTGGATGGAGGCCCTCGCAGCTGCCGGTCGCCATATCCAGCCACCACCCCCTCGACGGCCAGCTCCACCGCCAATCCGCCTGCGCGGACCCCGGGCAAAGGGGAAGTGCCGAAGTCCGGCCGATCTCCTCGGCACCAGCTTTAAGCTAAATCAACTAGTCAACACCTGCCATGAAAAATTCCGCACAGTGAAATGGAGATTCTCTATTGCGGTAATGTGACACACGGCATAAAGTGGGTGGACAATCGATGTGGCACACATCTCGGAGTGAATTTCTCTAACTCAGGAGCAGCCATGAGCACACAACTCATAGGGATTCGCACAGAAAAGCCAGCCTGGCGACTGCAGCACGAAGCCCAGCCCGTGGTGGGCACACCTACCGAGTTCTATTTGAACTTCGGCCAGCCGATCTATCCGTAACGCGTCATCTCGTCCCCTCAGCGGACGTACACGCAGCTTCTTCCGTATGCATAGACCAGCATGATTCATTCATGCGCGCTGTCGATAATTCGTTGTCCCCAACGCTTCTCACCGTCGAGAGCAGACTTCGATCCTCAGCACGCACCTGAGAATAGGACCTCACCATGGGGCATCAAATTCCGGAGACCACCTCCGCGCCGACGATCATCACCCAATCGCACAACGAACGCATTGACCCTTCCAACCCACATGAGCTCAGCGCCACCCTGTACAACGAGGACCTCGCGCCGACTACGCGCACGGGGCGCACCTGGAACTCGTACAGCATCTTCACCCTCTGGGCCAACGACGTGCACTCGCTGGGCAACTACGCTTTCGCCATCGGACTGTTCGCTCTGGGGATGAGCGGCTGGCAAATCCTCGCCGCCCTGGGCATCGGGGCAATTCTCCTCTTCGCCCTGTTGACCCTCTCGGGCTTCATGGGCGAGAAGACCGGTGTGCCGTTCCCCGTCATGAGCCGCATTGCCTTCGGCGTCAACGGTGCGCAGATCCCGGCGCTGTTGCGTGGCGCCGTGGCTATCGCCTGGTTCGGGATTCAAACATTCTTGGCATCCCAGGTGCTGAGCGTCATGGTCATCGCACTGGCACCGAGCGCAGTCGGTTTGCAGCAGACCAGCTTCCTGGGACTCGACACCCTCGGCTGGATCTGCTTCGTTTCCCTCTGGGCCATCCAGCTGGTGATTGTCAGCTACGGAATGGAAATGATTCGCAAGTACGAGGCCTTTGCCGGCCCGGTCATTCTCGTCACCTTCTTGGCACTGGCCATCTGGATGCTCTTTGAATCGGGATTCAACGTCTCCATGAGCACCGGTGAAGCAAGGTCCGGGCTGGACATGTGGGTCGGCATCTTTGGAGCCGCTGCCTTGTGGGTTTCGATTTACGGAACTTTCGTTTTGAACTTCTGCGACTTCACCCGTGGCGCCACCTCGAAGAACGCCATCGTGCGCGGAAACTTCTTCGGCATTCCACTGAACATGCTGTTCTTCGGGGCCATCGTGGTGGTGCTCACCGGAACCCAATTCTCCATAAACGGCACGATCATCACCTCACCTTCAGATGTCGTCGAGGCCATCCCCAACACGCTGCTGCTCGTCCTGGCCTCCGGTGCGCTGCTGATCCTGACCATCGCGGTGAACCTGATGGCAAACTTCGTGGCCCCGACCTACGCGCTGACCAACCTCTTCCCCAAGCGGTTGAACTTCCGGGCCGCCGCCCTGATTTCCGGCTTCATCGGTTTGGTGATCCTGCCTTGGAACTTGTACAACTCCCCGGAAATCATCAATTACTTCCTCGGCGGGCTCGGTGCCCTGCTCGGCCCGCTATTCGGCATCATCATGGCCGACTACTGGCTCGTACGCCGGGCACGAATCAACGTCTTGGACCTTTACCGCACCAATCCAGAGGGCACCTACTACTTCACTCGCGGAGTTAACTTCCGCGCTGTGGCTGCCCTGGCCATCAGCTCGGTCATTGCCTTGCTCCTGGCGTTCCTGCCCGCACTGCACGTTATCGGACCCTTCGCGTGGTTCCTCGGCTCCGGAGCCGGGGCAGTTACCTACCTGATCCTGGCCAAGCGCCGCCTCGACCTGACGGATATTGACGGCGAAGCCATCGCGGTCACCCCGAAGCACTGATTTCTAAGGAACTGATCATGCGCATTCTCATTGTCAATGTGAACACCACGGCCTCGATGACTCACGCGATCGGCGAATCGGCTCGCAAAGTCGCCTCGCCGGGCACCGAAATCATCGAGCTGACTCCCGATTTCGGCGCAGACTCCTGCGAGGGAAACTTCGAAAGCTACCTCGCCGCCATCGCCGTGATGGACAAGGTCGTCAATTATCCCGGAGCCTACGACGCGGTCATCCAGGCCGGCTACGGAGAGCACGGGCGGGAAGGGCTGCAGGAGCTGCTGGAGGTCCCGGTCGTTGACATCACCGAGGCCGCGGCCTCTACCGCACAATTTTTAGGTCATAAGTACTCGGTCGTGACTACTCTGGACCGGACCGTTCCGCTGATTGAGGACCGACTGAAGCTTGCCGGGCTCACCGACCGGCTGGCCTCGGTGCGCGCCAGCGGCCTGGGAGTCCTGGAGCTGGAATCCGATCCCGAACGGGCCGTTGCGGCCATCGTGGAGCAATCGCGACAGGCGGTGCAGGTTGATAAGGCGGAAGTGATCTGCCTGGGTTGCGGCGGCATGGCTGAATTGGAGGCGAAGGTCAGTGAGGCCACCGGCGTGCCAATTGTTGATGGGGTGCGTGCCGCGGTGACCATTGCCGAGTCCTTGGTTCGCATGGGCTTGAGGACTTCAAAGGTGCGCACCTATGCAACTCCTCGCCCGAAGACCATTACCGGCTGGCCGATCAGCCGCAGCAGAAGTGGCCTAGCCGTCTGAGACTGGACGCCCAGTTTGCACGGTAAAGCCCAAGGCATAACCCAGTCAATTCCCAGAGTGCCCATTTAGAGTCGTAAGTACCTCTTGAAGGTGCGAGTGATGACAAGAACCCTCCAACGCTGCAAGCGTTGGAGGGTTCGCTCATGTTCAGGGGCGTTCAGGATTCGAACCGGGCAGGCCACTCCTCGGCTAGAAGCGCGTAGCTCATGCCGTCCAGCCATTGTCCATCGCGGTGCAGTGCATCGCGCTTGCTGTATCCCTCACGCCTCATGCCGATTCGCTCCATCAGCCGCCACGACGGCTCGTTCGCGGCGAAGCATTCAGCAATGACCCGGCGTAGGCCCAACTGCCCGAAACACAGGTCGATGACCCCACGGACCGCTTCGGTGGCATAACCAAGACCACCATATTCTGGGTTGAAGCTCCACCCGATCTCGGCTTCGACGCCGCGGGTCGCATCCTCGATCTCGCGCTGGCCCCAACCATCTTTCACCTTCACCATGACCGTCCCGATCAACTGCGGCCGGCCTTGCGCATCCAGCAGCTGAACCGCGACATCACAGGCATAGCGCCTGGCTTCCATGAACTGCTCCAGGTACTGCGGGAAATCATCGGCACACGAGGTAATCCAGCGTTGCACCTCTGGTAGTTTCCGGTATTCCCACGTCGCTTGGGCATCGGCAATTTCGAGCCGCCGCAGCAAGAGCCGCCGAGTAGTCACGGGCCAGTTGATTCGATCGAGAGAGTCGCTCATCTTCGTATCCTAGTTCGGCGCTTCGCGCCCGCCTGCCGTGGTGCGTGCGGTTCATGACGGCAGATGAACACCCGAACGCGACCATTATGGCCCAACCGAGAATAATTTAGCGATGTTTCGCTGCGCTATATTCGCCGCACGAATAGCTTGCCTCACCTAACTAAACGCGGAAAATCACTCATGAAATCGGATATTCCGACGCGCAAGCATGAATTAAGTGAGCTAAGTAACAACAGTCTGGCTTATTCGATTTAGGTCAGCTTAGGCTAGGCTAATTATCAGATCACTCATTTGCGCGACCAATGTCGGTCGCCCGTCCCGAAGGATGACATGGCTTCCATGAAACTTCGCGCCGCAGCTTTGCTGGGCGTTGCAGCACTCTCCCTGACCGCTTGCGGCTCCAACGGCGAAGCCCCGGCAGAGTCCGCACCAGCGTCTACCTCTACGGTGACTTTCACCGATAACAACGGCGAACACACCATCAACACTCCGGCGAAGTCAGTGGTCGCAACCGACAACCGCACCTTCGAAACTCTTGAGGCCTGGGGCATCGAGCTCACCGCCGGCGCCGTGGCACTGATGCCAGACACCATCAGCTACGCCAAAGATGAAAAGGTCATTGACCTCGGCAGCCACCGCGAGCCGAACCTCGAAGCAATTGTCGAGGTAGCCCCGGACCTGGTTATCAACGGCCAGCGATTCACCCAGCACGCAGAGAAGCTTTCCAAGCTGGCTCCCGAAGCCACCATCGTGAATCTTGACCCACGCGAAGGCGAGGCCTTCGACGCGGAGCTCAAGCGCCAAACCACCGTACTGGGTGAAATCTTCGGCAAGCAGGCAGAGGCCAAGGCACTGACCGATGACTTCGACAAGGCAGTTGCACGCGCCAAGGCCGCATACAACAATGACGCGACGGTCATGGGCCTGATCACCTCCGGCGGCGAGATCAACTACTCAGCTCCGGGTAGCGGACGCAGCGTCGGCCCGGCCTTCGATATTCTAGGCCTCACCCCGGCACTAGTGGTCGAGGATTCCTCCACCGATCACGAGGGCGACGATATCTCGGTAGAGGCAATCGCCAAGTCGAATCCCGACTGGATTCTCGTCCTTGACCGCGACGGCGCGATTGCCAGCGAGGAAGCCGGCTACACCCCGGCCGCAGACCTGCTGAAGAAATCCGAAGCCCTGGCCAACGTCACCGCTGCCAAGGAAGGAAACGTCGTGGTCATGCCCGCGGATACCTACACCAACGAAGGTATCCAGACCTACACCGAGTTCTTCAATGATTTTGCAGATGCGCTGGAAGCCAAGTAACCAGAACGCTGAATAGCGACCTCGTGGCGGAGCCGATACCCGGCTCCGCCACGAGGTCGTATCCACCACACATCGAATTCACGGCGGCACCATGACTACTACGACCCCCGCGGTCAAGCCCAAGGGCAGACTCCTCGAACCCAAGCTGATGCTTGGCATCCTCGGAGTCCTCATCCTCTTGGGCTTCTCCCTGTTCACCGGTGTCTATGACATCTTCGGCGCCGATGACGGGTCGGCGATGTTCGCCGTGACCCGCATCCCGCGCACCATCGCCCTGGTCCTTGCCGGAGCCGCGATGGCCATGAGCGGGCTGGTCATGCAGCTGCTCACGCAGAACCGCTTCGTGGAACCAACCACCACCGGCACCACCGAATGGGCCGGGCTGGGACTGCTGACGGTGCTGATCATCAACCCCGAAGCCTCGCTGCTGGCCAAGATGACCGTGGCGATCGTCTTCGCCTTCATCGGCACCATGGTCTTCTTCCTGTTCCTGCAGCGAGTCTCGCTGAAGGCCTCGTTGACGGTGCCCATCGTGGGGATCATGCTCGGCGCCGTGGTGGGCGCCTTCTCCTCCTTCATTGCCCTGCAGACCGACATGCTCCAATCCCTGGGCATCTGGTTTGCCGGTTCCTTCACCTCGGTGATCCGCGGGCAGTACGAGGTGCTGTGGATCGTGGCGTTGGTGGCCATCGCAATCTTCATCGTGGCCGACCGTTTCACCGTGGCCGGGCTCGGCGAAGAAATCGCCACGAACGTTGGGCTGAACTACCGCCAGGTGATGCTTTTGGGCACCGGCCTGATTGCGATTGCCACCGGTGTTGTCACCGTGGTCATCGGCAACCTTCCCTTCCTGGGACTGATCGTGCCGAATATCGTGTCCATGTTCCGCGGAGATGACCTGCGCAGCAACCTGCCGTGGGTATGTCTGCTGGGCATTGCCATCACCACCGTCTGCGACCTGATCGGCCGCACCATCATCATGCCTTTCGAGATTCCGGTCTCCTTGATCCTCGGCGTGCTCGGCGCGGTTGTCTTCATTTCCCTGCTACTGAGGCAGCGCAAACTTGGCTAAGCTCATGACTCCCCCACGCACCACCCCCAAGCTTCCCTCGCCGCCGATCTTTGGCCGCGCCTCCGGCGCACTGCCGACGAAGAAGATCCGCAGCCGCTACTGGATCATCTTCTCCATCATGCTGGCCTTGGCGCTGAGTTTCAGCTTCGGCCTGCTGGCCTGGGATAACCCGATGCCGGTGGGCTCCGACGGGTTCTGGCTGATCGCGAAGATGCGCGCCAGCAATATCCTGACCATGGCCATCGTCGCCTTCTGCCAGGCGGTTGCGACGGTATCATTCCAGACGGTCACGAACAACCGCATCATCACCCCATCCATTATGGGCTTCGAGTCCCTCTACGTGGCGGTGCAGACCGCCTCGGTGTTCTTCATGGGCGCCGCCGGCGTGGTCGCCCTGCAGGGATTGTGGCAGTTCACCTTGCAGGTAGCGATCATGGTGGTCCTGGCCTGCCTGCTCTACGGCTGGCTGCTGTCCGGCAAGCTGGGCAATATCCAGATCATGCTGCTGATCGGCATCATCCTGGGCGCTGGCCTCGGGTCGATCTCCACCTTCATGCAGCGCATGCTCTCCCCGAGCGAGTTCGACATCCTGACCGCGAAGCTCTTCGGCTCGATGAACAATGCGGATATGAGCTACCTGCCGGTGGCCATCCCGCTGATCCTCATTGCCGGGTTCTTCCTGATCTCGAATTCCCGGAAAATGAATATCGTGTCCCTCGGCCGCGACACCACCATGAATCTTGGCATCAACCACCGCTCGGAGGTGATGCGCACGCTATTCTTCGTCTCGATCCTGATGGCCGTATCCACCGCGCTGGTCGGCCCGATGACCTTCCTCGGCTTCCTGGTGGCAACCCTGGCCTACCAGCTTGCGGACACCTACGACCACCGCTTCATTTTCCCCATCGCCTTCCTGACCGGCTTCGTGGTGCTCGCCGGCGCCTACTTCGTGATGAAAAATATCTTCTACGCCCAAGGCGTGGTCGGCATCATCATCGAGGCCGTGGGCGGCGTGACATTCCTGATCTTCATCCTGCGAAAGGGCCGGCTGTGATTACCCTCAAAGAAGTGCATAAGAAGTACAGCTCCGAGGTGGCCATCGGACCGGTCACCCTCGAGATCCCGACCGGCGGCATTACCGCCCTGGTGGGCCCCAACGGGGCCGGAAAGTCCACTATGCTCACCATGGTCGGACGCCTGTTGGGCATCGATTCGGGCAGCATCGAGGTGGCCGGCTACGACGTGGCCTCCACCGCCTCGAAGGACCTGGCGAAGATCGTATCGATCCTGCGCCAGGAGAACCACTTCGTCACCCGGTTGACCGTCCGCCAGCTGGTCGGCTTCGGGCGCTTCCCGCACTCCAAGGGGCGGCTGACGCCGGCGGATGAAGAGATCATCTCGCGGTCCATCGACTTCCTCGACCTCTCCGAGCTGGAGGGCCGCTACCTCGACCAGCTCTCCGGAGGCCAGCGCCAGCGCGCCTACGTTGCCATGGTGCTGGCGCAGGACACCGAAACGGTGCTGCTGGACGAGCCGCTGAACAACCTGGACATGAAGCATTCGGTGCTGATGATGCAGCACCTGAAGCGGGC
>NZ_NRGT01000019.1:0-1438 GCF_002332285.1 Glutamicibacter sp. BW77
GGCTCTACTGACATATCCGTGGGCGTGAGCCGCGAGCCTTAACGTCCACACGCCGCTTCCTGCCTAGGATTTTTGACTGACTAAGGTACAAAAATCTAGGGACTGAAAACGGCGTGCAGAAAACAAGCATATGGGCCGCCCTGCTGGGTGTCGAAAAAACGACCGTCCACCACGTGGATACCTGCCCGGAAACCGGGGTCCTGCTGGCCCGGGTGACACCGCACAAGTCCTTGCGGAACAGATGCGGAATCTGCTCCAGGCGGTGCTCCCGGTACGACCGCGGTGAAGGCCCCCGACGGTGGCGCACCCTGGATCTGGGAACCACCGAAACCTATCTCGTGGCCCACGCGCCTCGTGTGCGCTGCCCGGAGCACGGAGTCATCGTCGCCGCCGTTCCCTGGGCCCGCCACCAGGCCGGACACACCCGGGACTTTGACCAGCAGGTCTCCTGGCTGGCCACCCAATGCTCCAAGAGCGCGGTCACCGTGCTGATGCGCATTGCCTGGCGCACCGTGGGCTCCATCATCAACCGGGTCTGGAAGGACACCGCCAAGACCTTCGACCCGTTCGCGGACCTCAAGCGGATCGGCATCGACGAGATCTCCTACAAACGCGGACACAAGTACATCACCGTGGTCGTGGACCACGATTCGGGCCGCCTGATTTGGGCCTCGCCGGGCCGTGACAAGGCCACGCTGCGGAAGTTCTTTGACGCACTCGGGGAGGAACGATCCGCCCAGATCACGCATGTTTCCGCCGATGCCGCGAACTGGATCGCCACCGTCGTGGCCGAACGCTGCCCCCAGGCCGTCCGTGTGGCCGACCCGTTCCATGTGGTCCAATGGGCTACCGGGGCCCTGGATGAGGAACGCCGCGCATCCTGGAATCGGGCCCGGAAAGCGGCCGAAGAAAATGAGCCGGCCAGGGGCAGGGGACGGCCGCCCAAGGATGCCCCGGAACGGCCCGATAGCCAGAAGGCGACGAAGCTGAAAAACTCCCGCTACGCGCTCTGGAAGAACCCCGAGGACCTCACCGTGAAGCAAAAGGTGAAGCTCGATTGGATCGTTCAGACCGACCCGAGGCTGGGCCGCGCGTACTACCTCAAAGAGGGGCTGCGGACCATCTTCAGGCTGCCACATGCGGACGCGGTGGTGGCCCTGGACAAGTGGGTTTCTTGGGCCAGGCGCTGCCGGATTCCCGCGTTCGTGAAGCTGCAAAAGAGCATCGTCAAGCACCGCGAAGCCATTCTGGCATCGATCGAGCACGGATTGAGCAATGGGCGGATCGAATCCATGAATACCAAAATCAGGCTCATCACCCGGGTGGCCTTCGGATTCAAAGCACCCGAAGCCCTCATCGGCCTGGCGATGCTCAGCCTCGGAGGCCGGAAACCGGTACTCCCGGGACGGGGATGACCCACGGAAGAGTCAGTAGAGCC
>NZ_NRGT01000020.1:0-15618 GCF_002332285.1 Glutamicibacter sp. BW77
TGGAGTCCAGCCCTCACCTTGCTTTAAGAACGTCTGGCCATTGTTTGATGTAAGACCTGCAAGACTTCGTCTTGCAACACCAGTAGCGTCGTTACGCCAGAGCATGAATTCCAAAAATTATTAGATTTACACTTGGTTTTTTAGCTTATGGGATCAGGACGTACAGATGTTCAGCGGCCCGTGTTCCACCAAGAAAAGTAAAGATTCGCCGGAATGAGTGGCTGACATGCGGAATGGTTCGATAGTGTATGGCTTGCGCACTGGATCTTGCGCGAAGAAGCGGCGTTACTGTGGCGCTGTCGGTACTTCTTCGCCCAGCTCAAAGCAAGGCTCGGGCGGCGGAGGAACGTCAGCATAAGGGTCTTCGTAGGATCTCATCGGCTCGACCTGCTCTGCAGGTTCGGCCTCCGGCTGCACTTTCGACAAGTAGTTCTCCGACAGCCACGCAGTGAATTCCTTCGTGGACGGCTCGGGTACGGGGTCTACTCGGTCTGGGACGCGATGCTCTCGCCTGCACCCCGCCATGCCTCCCTTATCGACAGGTGCGTTGACGATGTCCAGGACATCAGACAGGTAGCGCAGATTCCAATACACCAGATCACTGTTGGGGCTCGCCGTCCCGTAATTGGCGGCTTTCCACGCCACATACAACCCCATCAGGTGGGCGACGACGTTCGGGTGGCGGAACCAGCAGGGCGGGATCATATTGGTGCTTTGCCCAGCCCCATACATGGTGTTGAACCACGGCAGCCATGCATTGATCTCTTCCAGCAACCCAGCATTTTCCTCGGGCTTACCCTGATGAAGATTCCACGGTGACGGCTCTGGCTCTTTGCTCTTTTTCAGCAGCATTTCCAGCTGGCCAGCGAGCTCTACAAGGACTGCTTCTTGTTCCTGAAGCCCTTGCTCGACCTTGCCCTGGCGTTCCACCAGTGGCTCAACGATCGGAACGATCAGTTCGATCAGCTCATCGCGGTTACTCTGCTCGCTCAACGTCCACCGCCTCGACCCCGACATGGTCGGCATCCAGGAAGACTTTGCCGCAGGTGTGCAGTGTTTGGTCTTTCATGTCTTTCAAGTCTTTATGGTCTTTGCGCTGCCACACCATTTCGGTGTGCACCACATGCGGCGGCAAGTTCCGATACACGGCGGTGGCCTGCCCGAACCGCAGATGCTTGAGCTCTTCTGCGCGCACGATCGCTTTCTCCTCCGTACTGGTGGTCCTCGAGCCGCCGGTTTTGCTGGAGGAATGGCTGATGCGTGCCTTATCCCGGACGCCCATGTCGCTGGCGTAGGTTTTCAGATCTTCGCTGTTGATGCCAGGGAAGATCAGTTTCAGGCTGGCGTTGGATTCGATGGCTTTGGCTTCTTCTTTGCCCCAGCGTGCCTCGTTCTGGATGAAGGACTGGCTGATGCCGATGACCTGTATTCCACGGCCGCCTGTATCGGTGATCAGCTCTGCCATGTTGCTGAACGCTGCCACGTTGGGTGCTTCATCAAGCACCATGCGGAACACCGGCCAGAGCCGGCCTGAAGCAAAAGTACTGGATTTGCGCCTCGCTGCCCGGTAGACCTGATCGGCGAACATCGTGCTCAACGTCCCCAGAGGGGATTTTTCGCCGTCCACCACGATATGCAGTGTGTTCTGTCCTTCAAGGAACGTGTTGATGTCGAAGGCTTCGCCGCGGCGGAACCGGAACTGACGCAGCACTTTCTCGGTGACCAATGGTTCAGCCAGGGAGAGCAGGGTGGATTTGATGGAGTCTTCGGTTTCCCCGGCCCTCGATTCGGTGCGCTCACGCAAGGGCTGGATGAAAGCCCGTGACTTGCGGTGGTCTTCCAGGATCGTGATGGGTTCGGGGTTATGGGAATCGAAGATCCACAGCAGCAGGTCATCCATGGTGCGGTCCTCCAGCGCGGCGGCATGCAGCAACCGGCCGAGGACGGAGCCTGCTTTGGCGCTGAACCAGGACCCGTTTTTGGTGCCTTCCAGGGGTGCGGCATTCGCCCAGGCTTTGCCGCGTTCCAGCGCTTCGTCTTCGTCCTCGCACCCGTAGATCGGCGTCCATTTCACCTTGTTGGGCCAGCCGGTGATGTCCTCCCAGTCGCAGACAAACACTTCGCCTTGTGCTTGGCGTGCGGTGGCAGTCCAGGCGACCACGTCTGGTTTGGTCGACGTCGCCAGGACCGGTCCGGGTGCGCCCAGCACCATGGGCACCACGATGCTGGAGGTTTTGCCGCCGCGGGCCGGGGCATAGACCCAGAGGCTGTCTTCGAGCTGGATATACAGTGGCACTTTTTTGGACGCGTTGGTGTAAACAGCCAGTGCGATGAACGCTTCCGCGTTTTTCCTGGTGACCGACGGCCCATAGATCTGGCGTGCTTTATGCCATGCGGCGGTGAAGCCCACCATCGAGGTGATCGCCGCACCTTGCGGGTTGAACTTAGCGGTGTCTTTGCGCGGGCTGATCCACAGTTCTGTGATCAGCACGTATCCGGCGATGAGCACAAAGACGAAGCCGCCGAGGATGAACCAGGACGCGGCCGGCCAGGCAAGATCCCCGTCCAAGCCTGCCTCGAGCAGATCCAACGGATTCCACGACACTTTGGAATTCGTGGGGGTGATTTTCTCGCCCCAGTTCAACGCGTCCAGCACGATCCCGGCAAGCACCGCGATGATCAGGAAAGTGGTGAAGCTGCTTTCACGCTGTGTGGAGGCCATGATCCTGCTCCTTTTCACTGGTTGTCCTGGCTACCAGCGCTTTGTCGGTGTCGGTGAGGATTGTTTCGACGTCGCTGCGCAGATGTTTCACCTCGAAGGGGGCTTCGTTGCCGATTTTCATCAGGCAGGTGCCGGTGGCCAGGTTCAGGATGGTGGGGTAGCTGGAGGCCGGAAGGTCGAACATGTCCACTGCTGCCCGGGCGTCCGGTGCTTTCTTCTGCTGGTAGACCAGCACGGTGTCGCATTCCTTGATGATCGCTTCCGCGTCGGTGCCGGCGGGGATGTCGGAGACGTGGTGGAAGAAGAACCAGTTCGACAAGCCAATGGCGCGGGAGACTTTCTGGTTGCGGCGGATCACCTTGGCCGCCGAGGTCTGGACCAGGTGCCAGGCTTCCTCGACGACGAAGTGGGTCTGGCGGCGGTTCTTGGCTTTGAACAGCCGGTTGGTCATCCACGTGTTGATCACCGTCATTACAATCGCCAGGGCGGGCCCGTTTTCGGGCAGTTGAGAGACGTCGAAAACGGTGAGACCGTCTTTGAGTTTCACATCCTTCGTGGTTTCGTTGTCGATCATGCCCGCCAGATCTTCTTCAACGAAGCGTTCGAGCTCGAAGGCGACGTCATACCCCCATTCACGCAAAGTGGTCTTGTCGATCTCCAAATAGCTGGAGTTTTCTTCGGCCGGGTCGATCATCCGGTTGATCACCAGACGAATCGTCGGGGTGATGCTTTGAGCTCTTGCGTCTTTCAGTGCGCGGCGGTGTGCTGTGCGCAGGGCTTTGCCTTCACGGGGGCTGATGGGCCGGCCAAGGACTTCTTCGGCGACCGCACGCAGCAGCATGGACTGGCTCGGCGGGGTCTCGCCGGTGGCACTGTCTTCTTCAGTTTCCGCAGAGATGGAAGGGTCGAAAATGTTTGTGTGTGATCAACTTTAAGTAAGCCATCACGGCTGAAGAAATAGGCCATTAAAGCGGCCACATTTGAGCCATTAAAGCGGTAAAAGTAGGCCACCTACGCCACCGATCTTGAACGTGACTGGTTCCCCGCCTTGGTAGCGGCAGAGTTCGGCGTATTCGCCTTCTTCCGGGTTGGAGTCGCTGGGTTTTTTGTCGATGACGATGACGTTGCGCCCGATAATCATGGGGCGCAGGCATCCCCAGGTTTTCCCGGCGGAGCTTTTCGCGGAGCCGACATCACCGATGACGACGACGTTGGCGTTGTTCACGGTGTGGGGGTAGGCGAAGATCGGGTCGTGCATGACGCCCCATCCTGATTCCAGGTCAATGCCGAACAGTAGGCCTTTGTAGGAGGTGGGGGACCAGGGGACTGCGAGGTTGCTGACTTCGGCCTGCCGGATGGTGGAGATCGCGCCTTCCGGTGCTGGATCATAGAGTCCGTAGCGTGAGCCTTTGCGTGAGTGGCGTCCGGCATCCCAGGTGATATCTGGGCGCTGCTCTGACCATGGCGCCGAGACGGACTCGGTAGGCAGATTGGTCTTTGTCACGGTGGTCTTGCGGGTTTTCTTAGGTGCTCTAGTGAAGATGTTGATCATGTGCGGATTCCCCTTCCCATAGGCAGTACGGCCATCAACGCCATGTCGTGGCGGTGGTCGAGCCAGTACAGCCGGTCTATACCGCAATCGGTGGCGACGGATTCAATCTGCGTGGACACCCGCAACAGTTCTTCTTCTGAATCCACGGTGAAGCTCACGTAAGCTCCCCATTTCACCCCGTGATGCCCGCTGCCTGGCATCAGGTCCACTGCGCGCTGGTCGGAGGAATTGGACATGACCTGTTCGGTGCCATCAGAAATCTTGGCTTTGGATGCATCCGAGTGGCGTTTGGCTTTATCGCTGGTGCGGTCCGACATAGCCTGGGCGCGGGCTTCTTTGGCATCAACGACCTCATTGACCCAGGACACCGAATGGATTACTGCGGGGACAATCCCCGAGACAAGCTGGCGCATCGCTTGGACTGGCAGAGCGGAATCCGGCCATGAACCCATCCCGGGGAATGTAGGCTACGCGCGTGTAGGCGTGGTTGTTGACCACGCCGGCTTTGGAAGTCTGCTCCTGGTCAAGTTTCTGCCAGACCGTCTCTAAACCAACGTCGGGGTCGTCGATGGCGAAGGTGTAGGGGTCTTGCAGGTGGGCGAGGATCCCGGCGGCCCTCTGTGAAACCACAGCACTGTAGCCGCGGGTGGCTTTGGGCAAACTCTCAGTATTAAAAGGCAGTTCAGCTCACCTGAGACGGGATGAACAATGACACGGAAGTGTATTCGTGCAGGTTCTTCTCCAGGCCAATGCGAGTGTTTTCTGGAACTGCAGTCTCAGCGAATTCCACGCCGGTGGACCGCTACTTTTCCACCAACGCCCTAACCGGCTACTTTTATCGAGAACCGTTTGGAGAGGGTATTCGTCTCGCCATCGGTACGTTCGACCATCTGCGAACGAGGCGCCTTATAGTTCATCTCCCGGCAACGCTAGAGAACGTCTATGCGGTCAACTTGAAGGATGCCTCGACGCAGAGCCGCACGAAGTAGCAAAGAACGGGGCGTGAGCATGGGGGAGTTCGATAGCATCATCTGCTAACTTACTTGCCGACGCCACTGGACGCAGGGGAGTCGCTGGTCTAAAGCCTGCTTAACCCAGAAGAGGGACACACCAATAGGTGTGTCCCTCTTTCTGTGACTAATGCGAGTCGATATTACTTCTCGATCGAGTCTTGCTTCTCACCTTCGACCTCATGGTGGCCGTGGGCTGCGTGTGCAGCTTCGAGCTCCGATGGGGTCACTGGGGCAACGCGATCCTCGAAGAAGAACTTCGACAATGCTGCGCGACGCTTCTCCGAACCGGAGACGTGTCCTGCAGCATCCGGCTGAGCCGGGATGTACTTGTTGTCGTTGTAGCTGGTGAGCAAGAAGCGCTTGTACACGTCAACTTCCTCGTGCTTCTCCGAGAAGCCACCTTCAGGCGACATCTGGATAATGCCAGCTTCACGGCCGTGCAGCACGATCTCGCGATCCTTACGCTGCAACGACAAGCAAATACGGCGGGTAATCCAGAAAGCGAAGATCGGGCCCAGGAAGAAGAGTGTGCGCAGCCAGTAGGTTACGTCATTCAATGACACATGGAAGTGGGTCGCCATCAAGTCCGAGGAGGCAGCTGCCCACATGACGCAGTAGAAGACGACACCAGCAGCACCCATTGCGGTACGGAATGGAGCGTTACGCGGGCGGTCCAGCAAGTGGTGCTCGCGGTTATCCTTGGTTACCCAACGCTCGATCCACGGCCATGCGAACATCACCATGAACAGTACGCCGGCAGGAACCAGTGCTGGAAGCAGGACGCTCAAGACCAGGGTGTTATCGCCCCATGGGAACGGGATGATCCATTCGAAGCTGAAGTTACCGAGGTAACCAGGCATCAAACGCAACGCGCCATCAACGAATCCGATGTACCAGTCCGGCTGGGTACCAGCAGAAACAGGTGACGGGTCATATGGACCGTAGTTCCAGATCGGGTTGATCTGGAAGAGGCCCGAAATGAATGCCACGATACCGAAGACGATGAAGAAGAAGCCGCCGGCCTTCGCTGCGTAAACCGGTCCAACGGGGAAGCCAACAACGTTGTCGTTGGTGCGGCCCGGGCCAGGGTACTGGGTGTGCTTGTGGGTCACAACCATGAAGAGGTGAACCACCAGCAGCAAGATGATCACTGCAGGAACGATCATGATGTGCAAGGAGTACAAGCGCGGAATAACGTGTATGCCCGGGAACTCGCCGCCGAAGAAGAACATCGACAGATAGGTACCAACGATTGGCAGAGCCTTCATCACACCGTCAATGATGCGCAGACCGTTACCGGAAAGCAGATCATCTGGCAGGGAGTAGCCGGTGAAACCAGCAGCAAGGCCCATGATCAGCAGCACGCCGCCGACAACCCAGTTCAGTTCACGTGGGCGACGGAAAGCGCCGGTGAAGAACACGCGCAGCATGTGCACGGACAGCGATGCTACGAAGAGCAGTGCCGACCAGTGGTGCACCTGGCGCATGAACAAACCACCGCGGACATCAAAGGAGATGTCCATGGTCGAAGCCATAGCCGCTGACATGCCGATGCCCTTCAACGGTACATAAGAACCGTTGTAGGTGACGTGAGTCATCGAAGGATCGAAGAAGAAAGTCAAGAAAGTACCGGAGAGCAGCAGCAGTACGAAGGTGTACAGCGCTACTTCACCGAACATGAATGACCAGTGGTCAGGGAAGATCTTACGACCAAATTCCTTGACCATGCCCGAGGCACCGACGCGGGAGTCTACGAAGTTCGCAAGACGACCGGTAGTGGTTGACGGGGTGTATTCATTCGTTGTTGCCATGATTATCCACGCTCCCAGTAGCTTGGGCCTACAGGTTCGTGGAAGTCGCTCTGAGCTACGAGGTAGCCGTCAGCGTCCACGGTAATAGGCAACTGTGGAAGTGCGTGACCTGCCGGGCCGAAGATAACCTTGCACTCATTGGCGAGGTCGAAGGTCGACTGGTGGCATGGGCACAGCAGGTGGTGGGTGTGCTGCTCGTACAAGGCGATCGGGCAACCCACGTGGGTGCAGATCTTCGAGTAGGCAACAATGCCATCTACGTGCCAGTCTTCGCGGCCCTCGGAAATGTTCATTTCCCGTGGGTCCATGCGCATGAGCAGTACAACTGCCTTAGCCTTTTCGTTCAGCATGTTCTCTGCATTTTCCAGACCCTCAGGGATCACGTGGAAAGCGGAGCCAAGCTGAACATCCGAGGCCTTGATCGGGGTACCCGATGGGTCACGAGTCAGACGAACGCCGGTGTCCCACAAAGTGTGACGCATCTGCTCGATCATCTGATGTGCGGTCTTACCGGTGCGGTCAAGGTCGCGGAACATGAAGATTGCTGGAATCGGCGCCAAAGCGATGGCACCAATCAAAGTGTTGCGGATCAGCGGACGGCGCTTGATACCGGTTTCTTCGATCACGGTGTCGATGATATCGACTGCATCCTGGCGATCTTTTTCGGAGCTGATTTCGTGACGTTGTTCAACGAGTTCATGGTCCGGCATCAGAGTCTTAGCCCAGTGAACGATACCCACACCAATGCCGAGCATCGCGAATGCGGTGCCTAAGCCCAGTGCAGCGTTCTGCACACGCAGTTCTGCGAAGGTCATTTCGCCCAGGTGACCCAGGACGAAGTAAGCCACGAAGAAGAACAGCGTGCCAATGATGGAGATGGTAAATAGCAGCGCAACTTGGCGCTCGTGTCGCTTGGCTGCGCGCGGATCGCGATCTGCGAGACGCGGACGATGTGGGGGGAGTCCTGGATCCGGGAACCGGTCCTGAGCTACATCGTCAGCCTTAGCAACGGTGCCCGATTCTTCGGGACTGCCGTGACTATGGTCGCCCATGTTTCTCTCTCATCCTTCTGTTAGGAATTTATGTACGTAGTGATGTTTGCGGTTTTCACCGCGAAAGCCTTAGGAAGGACGCGAGGTCAACCAAATGGTGAAGGCGATAATGATGCCCAAACCGGCGGTCCAAACGAAGAGACCTTCAGCCACTGGGCCAAGGTTTCCAAGAGCAGCGCCACCGGCAGAACCATTAGCTTCAATGGTCTTCAAGAAGGTGATCACATCACGCTTCTCATCGGGGGTGATGTTCGAGTCGTTGAACACTGGCATGTTCTGCGGACCGGTAGCCATCGCTTCGTAAATGTGCTTCTCTGAGACGCCTGCTAGCGTCGGAGCAAACTTACCGCGGGTCAACGCGCCACCACCGGCAGCGGCGTTGTGGCACATTGCGCAGTTCACTCGGAATACGGTGCCACCGTGGGCGGCGTCGCCCTTAGTGGTATCCAGCGCATCTTCGTCTGGAATTGCTGGACCTGCACCGAGGCTCGCAACGTAGGCCGACAGCTGGGAGATCTGCTCATCGTCAAACTGTACTGGCTTAGCCTGAGCCTGTGGCCCCTGCATCTGCATCGGCATACGGCCGGTGCCTACCTGGAAGTCAACTGATGCTGCGCCGACGCCGATCAACGATGGGCCGTCTGCGGAGCCTTCGGCGCTCATGCCGTGGCAGGTCGCACAGTTGGCTACGAAAAGCTTCTGGCCTTCCTCTACATCGGAAACCGATGCAGAAGTGGTATCCGCTGCCTTCGCTTCGCTTACGCTGCCTGCTGCAGTGTAGAGACTGCCGGTGACCAGCAATCCGAACAACAGCAGGGCCACAGCGGCGAGCGGGTGGCGGCGCTTTTTCGAAAGAGCCTTCACTTGCTGGTTCCTCACTTAGTTTCTTGGTGTGGTGTTGCCATACTTCCGTGGAGGCAACTGATGGATATTAGTTACCTATTTTAGGAAGTAGATGATCGCAAACAGCGCGATCCACACTACGTCAACGAAGTGCCAGTAATAAGACACAACGATGGCGCCGGTCGCTTCAAAGTGACCAAACTTCTTAGCCAACATTGCTCTACCTATGATCAGCAAGAATGCGATCAGGCCACCGAGCACGTGAATGCCGTGGAAGCCAGTAGTGATGTAGAACGATGAAGCGTACGAGTTCGAGTTCATTGCAACGCCTTCGCTCACGAGCACGGCGTATTCATAGGCCTGAACAGAGACGAAGATCGAGCCAAGAATGAAGGTAACGATGAACCATTCGATCATTCCCCATTCCTTGAACTTAAAAAGTCCGCCGGAACGGCGAGGCTTGAACTCTTCGGCTTTGAACACGCCAATCTGGCAGGAGAACGAGCTGGACACCAGAATCAAGGTGTTAACCAGCGCGAACGGTACGTTCAGCTTTGAAGTTTCGGTCGCCCAAAGCTCGGGCGCGGCAGCCCGGAGGCTGAAATACATGGCGAAGAGGGCGGCGAAGAACATGAGCTCGCTGGAGAGCCACACCATCGTTCCCACCGACACCATGTTTGGGCGGTTCGGCGCATGTGGCGCCGTCGTATTTGGGGCATGAGTCGCAGTTGTCACACTGTCATTATGTCTCTAAATAGGCCTCAGATACCAATGCAAACCATGGTTCTTTAGGGTTTGGTACGCCACATTATGAGAACAACCGCGGAAACATGCGGAAGTAGCCGAGAAACTCTTTCTACAATTTGTAGAGGTTGAGTCGGCGCGCCGCACGAAACAATCGCTTAAGCAACACAAATGTTGCCTAATTGAGGTCTTTTTTGACCCAAAAATAGTCTTTTGACCGCGCATCACGTGACGACATGAACTAGCAGTGAGGGGGAGCCGTGGATAGGCTTATATACGTGTCAACGAGCCTTGCAAATGAAAAGTTCCCAACGTGGCCAGATCTTTTGGCCTCCCTAATTAGCGGCCAGAATCTGAGCCGTGAAGATGCCGCCTGGGCCATGAATCAGATCATGACCGGTGAAGCCAGCGATGTGCAGATCGCCGGCTTCCTTGTAGCGCTGCGCGCCAAGGGGGAGACGGTGGCAGAGCTTACCGGCCTTGTTGACTCCATGGTGGGCAATGCGCGCGAACTTATCATCGACGCACAAACGTTAGACATTGTGGGAACTGGTGGCGATCGACAGAACACCGTAAACATCTCCACCATGTCTACCTTGGTATGTGCCGGCGCCGGCGTTAAGATCGTGAAACATGGAAATCGGGCCTCATCCTCGTCTTCCGGTTCTGCAGATGTCCTGGAAGCCTTAGGGGTTCATCTGGACGTACCAATCGAGCGCCTTGTAGAGGTCTACGAAAAGGTCGGCATTGCCTTTTGCTTTGCCAATATCTTCCACCCCTCTATGCGCCATGTGGCCGGAGCCCGTCGAGGACTGCGCGTTCCAACGGCCTTTAACTTCATGGGCCCGCTGACCAATCCGGCACTTCCTAGCGCGTCGGCAATTGGTTGCTCGGATCTGCGGATGGCACCGATTATGGCCGGCGTGCTAGCCAGCCGAGGCGTGCGTGGCCTGGTATTCCGAGGAAATGACGGACTTGATGAAATGACCACCACCGCACCGAATATGGTCTGGGAGGTGCGAGACGGAAAAGTTGAGGAATTTACTTTTGACGCTCAGGAAGTAGGCATTACCCGAGCTACGCTAGATGATTTGCGTGGGGCCGATGCTGCCTACAACGCCAGCATCGTCCGAGACATCGTCTCCGGAGCCAAAGGTCCGGTGCGTGACGCGGTGGTGCTCAATTCGGCGGCTGGAATGGTCGCATTTGATCAAGATGCCCGGGGCAGCTTTGTCGAAAGGATGCGAGCAGCAATGCGTCGCGCCGAAGAATCCTTGGATTCCGGCGCCGCAGCCAAGGTTTTAGATGCATGGTCTTCGACGACCTTATCGATTGTAGGAAAGTAGCCTCGTTATACAACTAAGGGAGCTTGTCNNGACAAGCTCCCTTAGTTGTACTCTGAGCGCTAGTCGTCCAAGCCCAGCGAAAAGGCAGCTTCTAAGTCGTGAGCCGAATAGGCGCGAAATGCAATGTGAGTCTGAGTCTGGCGAATACCAGGAATTTTCGATAGACGATTGGCGATAACTTCGGCCAGGTCTTCGTGCTTGTGGACCCGAGCCACAGCGATCAAATCCCAGTCTCCGGCAACAGAGTAAACCTCGCTGATTCCTTCGATTTCTGAAATCTGCTGCGCCGACTCAGGAATACTGTCGGTTGCCGTCTGAATCATGACGAATGCGGTGACCATGAAAGCCTCTCAACGTTGAATAGTTCCCCCATGTACAGGGATTGCTTCACTAAATAACTGTAGTGCACCCGGAGTCTGACTCCCACGCGTAAGACGAAGATCGTCAGTGCTTTAAACAGAACTTAAAGTTTGTTTAACTCAGTACAATGCTTTAGGGTTGTATCATGATCGTTTTGACAATCGACCAACGACGCTCTCGTCAGGGAGAAGACAAAGTCGAGGCGCTGATTAATCAGGCCAATAATACAGTGACGCACGTGCGCCCATTTCAGCGTACAGCTGGCGACGAAGTGCAGGCAGTATTTGACGACGCCATGGAGGCCATCCATCTTGCTGTCATGATGGCCGCCTCGGGAGACTGGAGTGTAGGTCTCGGATACGGGGAAGTGGAGCTTCCCCTGCCGAAGGAAACCCGTGCCGGTCGTGGGCCCGCGTTCGTTTTTGCACGCGAAGCGGTAGAACGGGCAAAAAACACTAACGCTCATCTGTCGGTAGCAGGACCCACCGAAGAAGCCAGTCGTTTAGAAGCAGAGCTACAGCTCACCGCTTGCATCGTTTCCAAGCGCCGTGCCACGGCTTGGGAGGCCGGAACCCTCGCTGACCAAGGGCTTACTCAGCAGCAAATTGCCACGCGTCTTGGTATCACGCAACAAGCGGTGTCATCTAGGCTCTCAGCAGCCCTCTGGTTTGAAGCTAATCGGATGATGGAAGAGGCCACTAAGTCTCTTTCCAAGCAATTACGAAAATTGGGGGAGTGAACTTGGTTTGGACGGCGTGGTCGCTACTAGTATTCGCGGTGCTTATTTCTGGCTCCGCAATTTTCCTCGCTGGATCGAACGGTAGTAGGGCGAAAGTTCGTAATCTTCTCACCATTGGTGCCGGTTTAGTTTCCTTGGGGGCGTTGATCCTTGGCCTACTAGCCAAGTCCTCAGACCTACCGCCTGCAGTTCCCGACGTATTGATCATCGCTGTGAGCGTACTCTTTGCGGTGAGTTTCGGTGGTCCACTGACCGAATTGATCTTCCACCTGGCATGGCGCCATGATCAAAGGCAGGATCGACAAAAGACCGACCCATCACCACTCCGTGGTGGCTTATGGATCGGTCTGCTAGAGCGAACGGCTATCGTTGCGACACTTTGGGCTGATTGGCCCGAGGGTATCGCAGTAGTGCTCGCGGTGAAGGGGCTAGGTCGTTTTTCGGAACTGAAAAACCATCAGGCAGCCGAGCAGTTTATCCTCGGCACCTTCGCTAGTTGCCTTATTGCTGCCGGCGGATACGGACTAGGCGTTTTGTTGCTTCGCTGATCGTTTGGAAAGCAACGAGCAGATCAATCTGCGACCTAAGAGGAACACGCCTAGGACGAGGATCGTGACGATGACAAATGCAATGGCTGCAGTTGAACCCATCGCAATTCTTAGCGCCATTCCCACGGCTACGGTTCCGAGCCAAACGAGTAAACCTGTAGGCCAGACCCGGTTGATCGTCAGCCATGGTCGAGATATCAAAGTCATCACTATGTAGGCGGCCAAGAACGGAACAGCCGTTTCGAAAATGCCGCCGATATCTAATGCATGTTCGTGTTCACGCCGGCCTAAGATGGCAAAGAGAATGATCAGTGCGAGGTCAATAACGGTCCAGAGCGGCCAATTGCGAATACGTTCTTTCATGTCTCCATCATATGTACCACGATCCTCTGCGATCCTATTCAGCCGGCAAGTGTATGTTGAATCACTTACTGAGTTGACGTGCCAAGGTTCAAGACCGCTCGCATCGAACTGGCCTCCATTAGCATTAGCTACATGAGAATTTGGCCAGGGGCGTCCTGGATGCAACGACATCAGATTGTTCTGTACCTGATCGCCATCGTGTTCGGCGCAGTTCTTGGGCTCCAGGTCTCCAGTGTTCGGCCATCGCTCGAAGCCTCAATCAATCCGTTTCTTGGCCTCCTGCTTTACGCAACGTTCTTAAGTTTGCCGCTGACAAAACTACTCGTATCGTTCCGCGATCTGAGATTTATGGCGGTCCTGGGTTTGGTCAATTTTGTCCTGGTACCCGCCATCGTTTTTATATTGACAAGGTTCATCGCCGATGATCAGGCCTTGCTCTACGGTGTGCTCTTAGTATTGCTAGCGCCGTGCATCGATTACGTGATTGTGTTTGCAGGAATTGCTGGGGGAGATAGTACAAGGTTATTGGCGGCTACACCGCTTCTCTTGTTATTACAGGTTCTTCTAGTCCCTGCCTACATGTTCCTTATAGCGGGTTCCGATACCCTGGCATTGATTGACCCGAAACCCTTTTTGCGCGCTCTACTCGGGCTGATTGTGGTCCCGTTTATCGCCGCATTCTTAACGCAGCTGTTAATGAAGAGGTTTGCATTCGCCGTCAGAATCGGCTCGTGGGCTGATTATCTGATGGTGCCTTTGATGATGGGTACGTTACTTAGCGTGGTTGGTTCCCAGATCAATGCCGTAGCAAGCCAGTTTCAAAACCTGGCTACGGCCATCGCGCTCTTCGTCGTATTTGTGGCCGTTATGGCAGCAATATCAACCGCGGTTGGAAAACTGTTTCATTTGGAAACCGCCCCGCTGCGTGCGGTGACTTTTAGCGGGGTGACCAGAAATTCCTTGGTTGTCCTGCCACTTGCGCTGGCGCTGCCACCAGAGCTTTCACTGGCTTCCGCGGTAGTGGTATCACAAACCTTAGTTGAGTTAGTTGGCATGCTGGTCTTGATCCAGCTAGTCCCCAGATTCGTCACCGCTAAAAGCGGCATAAATGATCACAAAGGTTTGATTTGATCGGTACTCAGCATCAACGAAGGACTTGACTCCGCCCTCAGGCCAATTTTGCGGAGCGAGTTCAATCCTCTTCAGTTCCTAGCTACGACCACCGGGAGGGCCTAGGAATAGCATGGTGGAGAACACAGCGACAATTGCTACGAACAACAGGGCAGCAGTTAATACCGGCCGGGCAACAAGCCAACGCATTGTTGCATCAGTCCATTTTCTATCACCAGGGTGATCAGAAGCTGCAGTACGCCAGTCGCCGACAAGTTTTCCGTTCTTTTCCAACCACTTGTCGAACGGGATGGTCAGGTACGGAATGACCGAGGTAGCTGCGGCGCCAACAATCAATCGCTTACTCCAACGCTGATTCATTCCGACAAGTATCGACATGACTACGTAGGACAAAAATACAAAGCCGTGAATAAATCCAGCGACAGACACTGGCCAGTCTCCAACTTTCACACCGTATTTTAGAATCATCGCAATGATGAGCAATGTCCAGGTGACGGCTTCGGCCCGGGCTACGGTCCGATACATAACGCTTGGCGACATAAGCTGTTTTCAGTCCTTGCTGTGGTGGGGGAGAGGTGCGCCCAAAAGGGATCCTTGGATCAAGCTTATCGGTTCAACCACAATCAGACTGAACAGCTTTCTTAGGCCGCTGTTCAAAGTTGCTAACGGAAGAAGGCTCACCGTTGGTCAATCTTGATAAAAGTTGCTTACTTTTTGCACCGGGGGAGCAGAAGGTGCTGGATACGAGCTCACTGTTGAAGTGGACGTCGTCAGCTAGTGATGTTCATTGCGCTGGGCTGCACGAGCATCAATTCCCGCAAGTTTCTCGATAAGCGACAGTCCTGTGGCGTTTCCCGGCCAATGCCGGTGAAGTAAGTCGACACCCGCAGAACGGATAACTGAGCGTAGGACGAGGGCCACAATTATGACATCGTCGGCTTGTCCAATAATTGGAATGAAATCTGGGACAAGATCAACAGGGGACAGCAAGTAGACCAGCAGTAAGGCGAGTTTGATCTTCACCGAACGTGGCGCAGTTTTATCCGCAGCCATCCTTCGAATGACTCTGATGAGATCAGGCAGCAGACGAAACGCTTCAGGTATGCTAACTGTTTCCGGATGGCGTCTGGCATATAACCAGAGGGCGATTAAAAGTATGAGATAGAAAGCCAATAGCCCCGCAAGCATTCCTGCAATTGCTTCCCACATGAAATCCACGCTAAGCCCGGCAGCTCTGATTTTTCTTTGAAGCCAGCACCAGAATAACGTGGGCAGGTGAGCTGGTAGACATTCGTTCAGGTCCAAATGTATGACTCAGAGGCTGGAAGCAAGACCGGCCATTAGCTGGCATGTTGGGGGTCACTGGATTTCAACTGATGGGAAAGCCTGTTATC
>NZ_NRGT01000021.1:0-33903 GCF_002332285.1 Glutamicibacter sp. BW77
CCCAATGACGCGGAGCTTAGCTGACGACGGACCAGTAGGTCCTTGGGTTTTAGCCCATGTGGATCGCGCCGAAGAGCACGCCCGAAGCGAGCATGACCAGGCTTACCACTGCCGCACGCCACAGCACCTTCTTGTGGTGATCGCCCAAATCCACACGAGAGAGCGAAACCAACAGAAGGATTGCGGGGACGAGCGGAGATTGCATGTGCACCGGTTGTCCGGTGATGGAGGCGCGAGCCATATCCACCGCTGGAACTCCGAAGTGCGCGCCGGCCTCGGTGAGGACCGGAAGAATACCAAAGTAGAAAGCGTCGTTACTCATCAAGAACGTTGCCGGGATTGAAATCAAGCCGGTGATGACCGCCATGTATTGGCCCAGCGAGTCAGGGATAATATCGACCAGCCATAGACTCATCGCGTCAACCATGCCGGTTCCGGAGAGTACACCGGTGAGCACCGCGGCGCCGAGCACCATGGAAACTACGGCGATGATTTCGCTTGAGTGTGCGGCGATCATCTTCACCTGGTCATTGACCTTCGGGAAGTTCACTACCAAAGCGATCGCGGTACCGATCATGAACAGGTAAGACAGTGGCAACACGTCAACAATGAGCAACACCATGATCGCTACGGTGAGCGCCAGGTTGAAGTAGAACATCTTCGGGCGCAGGGTATCGCGATGTGGATCGAGCACCGTGCCGTCCATGGTGGCCGCTTCCGAGCCATCACCCTTGCGGGCCACCGATTCAAGCACGGACACGGACGAGCCCGAAGGCGAGGCGTCGGTGCCGCCCTGACCGCCCTGGGGGCCGGTCAGATTTCCGCCACCGAAGCCGGTGCCCCAGATCTCTGGGCGGTCGCGTTGCAACCGGCGGCGCTCAGCCAGACCCAGCTGCCAGGCGAAGATTGCGATCACGATCAAGGCAATACCCAAGGACGGGAGCATTGGTACGAAGATGTCTGCCGCGTCAACGCCCAAGGCGGCCGCAGCGCGGGCGGTGGGGCCACCCCAAGGAACGATGTTCAGGGTTCCGTTGGTCAAGCCGGCCACACAGGTCAATACGACCGGGCTCATGCCCAGACGCTGGTAGATCGGCAGCAGTGCGGCGGTGACCACGATGAAGGTCGTTGAGCCGTCGCCGTCCAGTGAGATGACGGCAGTGAGCAGGGCGGTGCCGATGACTACCTTTGCCGGGTCGTTGCCCACAAGCTTCTGGATTCCCGAGACCAGACGATCGAAGAGCCCCACGTCGATCATGATGCCGAAGTACATGATGGCGAACATAAGTAGAGCCGCGGTGCCCGACATGTCCTTGACCGCGTCCATGATCATGTCGCCCAGGCCAAAGCCTGCGCCGGTGAAAAGGCCAAAAATGGTGGGGACAAGAATGAGCGCCAACAGTGGCGTCATTTTTTTGGTCATGATCAGCACCATGAAGGTGATGATCATGAGGAATCCGAGAGCAACTAACATTGCGCCGACCTCCTGAAGTGTGTGGCATGTGATGATGCCAGAGGGGGTGCGGGCACTGAACTAAACTACGTGGCGGTGCTCACGTTAGGCGGGTTGAAAGTCTTGTGATCCCTTTAGGTTTTTAGAATCTTTTTGCTCATTAAAATCGCTGACGGTTTATGCTGGACAAATGCCCCAGACAATAGCCACCCGCCACTTCGCCTCGCGCATCATGCGCCTGCAGTTTGTGGTCCTTGGCGTGCTCATTGTGCTGGTCACCGCGGCGACGCTGGTTAATAGCTACAATCAGGTTTTTGACCGGGCCGAAGATACCTCGCTGGGTATCGCCCGTTCGGTCGCCTCACTGCCACAGGTCATCGAGGAAGTGTCGGTATATTCCGCGCAAGACAAGCTTGCGCTAGAAAAACTGCGTCACGGACCATTGCAACAGTTGGCCGAATCGGTGCGCACCGGTGGGCAGGCCGCCTTTGTGGTGATCACCGAGGACCGCGGACTGCGCTTGAGCCACCCAAACCCGGCCGAGATCGGCCAACTGGTCTCCACCGATCCGGTGGCGCTGACCGGCGTTGAAAGTGTGGCCCGGGAACACGGAACGTTGGGCGAATCGGTGCGCGCCAAGGTGCCGATCCGCACCGCAAATGGCGAGGTGATCGGCGAGGTATCTGTCGGTGTAGCCACCGAATCGTTGACCGGTGCGTTGGCGGCGTCCTTTGGCTGGATTGTGCTCTTCGCCTTGCTGGCTGCCCTGTTGGCAACCTTGGCAGGGCGATTCACCGTGCGTACGCTCAAACGCCAAACCCTAGGTCTGGAACCAGCCGAAATCGCCCAGTTGGTCCGCGACCAGCAGGCGGTGCTCTACGGCGTTAGCGAGGGCGTGATTGGTTTGAGCCCCGATGGCATCATCACCGTGCGCAATAAGGCCGCCCGCCAGCTTCTGGGACTTCCGCACCGTACCGAACTGGCAGATATTATCGGCCGGCACTACGAGTCGGCGGGACTGGATTCGCGGTTGGTGAAAGCGATTAAAGAGCATGAACGTGCCCCGATCAGGCTGGAAGCCAACTCGAATGCCATCGTTGCGCGCGTCTCCGATGTGGTGCGTGACGGGGTGGAGCTGGGCCAGGTAATTTTGCTCCACGACGTGAGTACCGTCGAGGCGCTGGGCACCAAACTTGATGCGGTCCAGGATATGGCCGATGCCTTGCGCGCCCAACGCCACGAATTTGCCAACCGGATGCACGCGGTGCTCGGTCTGATTACGCTAGGCAAAACGGATCAAGCCGAAGAATACCTGCGTGAAGTTATGGATTCGGGGCCGATAATTGCCCCGGTTCCCGGATTGGAACTAGTCCAGGACGCTTACCTGTCGGCATTTCTCTCGGCTAAGGGGGTACGCGCCCACGAGCTGGGCATCGAGTTGCGCGTCTCGCCACAATCAATGCTTTTTGAACAGGTCGCCTCGGCCTCCGACGCGCAAGATGTTACCGCGGTGCTTGGGAATCTCTTGGATAATGCCTTCACCGCCAGCCTGTGTGGGAGCAACGACCCGTGGGTTGAGGTGGATCTGCTTTCCGAGGGAAGCACCTTGCATCTCGCGGTGGCCGACTCGGGCGCCGGGATAGCGACCGATGACGATATTTTCTCTCCCGGAGTGAATACCGGATCTTCGCTAGGTGGAGGTCATGGATCCGGCGTGGGGTTACCCTTGATCCGCCGGCTGGCGCGCTCGCGCAGTGGTGAGGTCTGGATTGCCGATGCCGGAGGCGAACATGGTGGCGCGGTGATTGCCGCGAGGCTACCGGCGGTTTTGGCCGAACCGAAGAACTAGCAATCACGATAAGGGGAGCAGCAATGATGCAGAGCACCGCCGCGGGAGATTACCGGGTATTGATAGTAGACGACGACTTTCGGGTTGGTCAGTTGCATGCCGACATGGTTAATGAAATTCCCGGATTCCAGGCTCTGGACCCGGTGCAGGACCCTCGGACGGTTCCGCAGCTGGTCGCCAGCTTGCAACCGGACCTTGTGCTGCTGGACCTTTATCTGCCGCATGTCAGTGGCGTGGAATTGCTGCGCGAGCTGCACGTGGACGCGATCATGATCTCCGCAGCCACCGAGCCGAAAAATGTGGCGGCGGCCTTGCAAGCCGGGGCGCTGGCTTTCATTATCAAACCGTTTGGTGCCAAAACCCTGGCGGCCAAACTTAAGGGCTGGGCCCGGTACCGCCGACAGCTGGCGGCAGCCACCGATTTTGATCAGCAAGGCGTGGATCGGCTATATCGCACCGTGCAGGGTGCGGAGGATACCGCGGCCACGACCAGCACCGCTCCCACCGAACAAGCGGTCTTAGCCTGTGTACGCCAGTCGCGTGAACCGATGAATGTGGCAGAGGTTGCCGAGGCTGTAGGTGTTGCAAGGGCGACGGCCCAACGCTATCTCGCCGCTCTGGTAGCCAGCGAATCCCTTGACCTGCAGCTGGGATACGGCACGAGAGGCCGCCCGGAACACCGGTACCTCGCGAGGTAACCAGCAAACCGAGCCACCCCGAACCTGCGTTGCCCACGCGTCCTCCGCGCGGTTCCAGATTTTTTGCCTGGCATGCTGGTACTGCGGTAGCGTCGGTAGCAAGCTCATCTCAGGAGGACAAATGAGACAGTTGCACGCTAAATATTCGGTGGGATTTTTTATCGCCTTTCTGATTTCAATGAGCCTCGCGTGGAATTCGCGCATCGCTGACCCCTGGGGTTTGTACCTGGTCTTGTTGAGCGTGGCCGGATTTGTGATCTCCGTAGTGAGTTTGGCAATCCGCACGGCCCGTGAGGAATCAAAAGCTAGCTAGGTTTAAGCCCCGATTCTTAGTGCAGAGTTTAGTTTGCAGTTCATAAGACTGCCATCAAGTGGAAAACTTGAGACGAAATACTGGCGAGCATGACACAAATATCTCGACGAAATCTGCTCACCGGTGCACTCGGAGTCGGCGCTCTGAGCCTGGTGACCCCGGCCGGCACTGCGCTGGCAGCTAACAGCCCACGGCTGGTGCGTTCCAGACTCGGGTTAACCAGCGGTTTTTCCATGGGAGATGTCTCCACCAATAACGCGGTGTTTTGGGCGCGTACTACCGGGGAGGGCCGCTTACGCGCACAGCTGCGCGCCATCGATCAGGCAGGTCAGGTCATTCGCGGACGGGGTTCCTTTGCACGAACCCTGCGCGGAGCCCAAGCCAGCGCACAAACCGACTACACCGCCAAAATCGCCGCCTCCAATCTTCCTGCAGGCACCCGCTTCGCGGTGAGTATCGGCTTCGAAGATGAAAATGGCACGTTGGGGGAGACGACTAGCGGATCCTTTGTCACCGCCGCTTCAGGTACCGGCCGACGCAATCACGAAGCTTCGATGTCGCAGAGCTTCGTCTGGTCTGGCGATACCGTGGGACAAGGCTGGGGAATCAACGAAGAAATCGGTGGCATGCGTGCCTATGCCGCGATGCATGCCACCAAACCGGATTTCTTCGTACACAGCGGTGACACCATTTACGCCGATGGTCCAATCTCCGCCGAGGTAGTGGAATCTGACGGCCAAATTTGGCGCAACCTGGTCACCGAGGAAGTCTCCAAGGTTGCCGAAACCTTAGCGGAGTTCCGTGGCCGGCATCGCTACAACCTCATGGACGCCAACGTGCGTGCCATGTACTCCGAAGTGCCAGTGATTGCCCAGTGGGATGACCACGAAACCCACAACAACTGGTGGGCCGGGGAAACTATCGAAGATGAACGTTACACGGTGCGAGATATCAATACCTTGGCCGTCAGGGGGCGCCGCGCCTGGCAGGAATACCAGCCAATTGCCGACCCTCGTGCCATGCGAGGAGGAACCGGTTTTGAACCCACACGAATTTACCGCCAGATTTCTCGCGGCCCAGCACTAGACCTCTTCGCATTGGATATGCGGAGCCACAAATCGGAGAACACCGACGGGTTGGAAAGCCACGAGACGGCGATCCTCGGCGAAGAACAACTGCAGTGGTTGCTCGATGGGCTGCACAAGTCGAAAGCCACGTGGAAGGTCATTCTCAACGATCTGCCGCTGGGAATTATCGTTCCCGACGGTAAAGCTCAGGAATCCATTGCCAACGCCGACCACGGTGCACCGTTGGGCCGTGAGTTGGAACTGGCTCGATTGCTGAAAGCCATCAAGGACCGTGGCGTGAAAAACGTGGTCTTCTTAACCGCGGATGTGCATTACTGCGCCGCTCACCACTACTCACCGGAACGCGCCGCCTTCAGTGATTTTAACGAGTTCTGGGAGTTTGTAGCAGGTCCGGTCAACGCAGGATCCTTTGGTCCCAATAAGATGGATGGCACCTTCGGAGCTCAGGTGGAATTCGCGCTCGCCGGGACCAGTAACCAATCACCACGTGATGGTAAAGGACAGTTCTTCGGACACGTTGACCTCGACGAATCTCAAAGGTTTACAGTTTCGCTGCGTAACGGCCTCGGCGAAAGTGTCTACAGTAAAACCCTAGAGCCGGTGCGCTAACCGCACGGCTAGTGCAAACAGCATAAAAGTAGCGGCGCAGATCCCAAAGATCTGCGCCGCTACTTTTACTTGAGAGACTTAGCGTCCGGTGCCGCCGTACACGGTGGCTTCCACATCGGTATCGAGATTGAATGCGGTGTGGATGGCTCGAACCGCATCATTGAGCTTGTCGGCGTCGGTGACCACGGAGATGCGAATCTCCGAGGTGGAGATCATGTCCACGTTGATCCCGGCCTGGTGCAGGGCTTCGAAGAAGGTGAATGAGACGCCCGGGTTCGAACGCATGCCGGCGCCAATCAGTGAAAGCTTACCGACCTCGTCGTTATGCTCAATGTCTTCAAATCCAATTTCACCGCGTGCGGTTTCCAGCGCAGCGAGAACGCGCTTGGTCTCGGTCATTGGCAAGGTGAAGGAGATGTCGGTGGCACCCGAGCCCTTGGTCGAGATGTTCTGTACGATCATGTCGATATTGGCTTGCGCGGCCGCGATAACCCCGAAAATCTGTGCTGCCTTACCCGGAATATCCGGTACACCGATGATGGTGACCTTTGCTTCGGAATGGTCGTGGGCAACACCGGAGATGATTGGCTGTTCCAAGGGTTCTCCCTCTTGAATCTTGATCTTGTCGTTGGGGTCCGGGAGCACCCAGGTGCCCTCGTTAGTGCTGAATGAGGAACGCACATGCAGTGGCACACCAAAGCGGCGAGCATACTCCACACAGCGTAGGTGCAGGATCTTGGAGCCACTGGCTGCCATCTCCAACATTTCCTCGCTTGAAATCGTGTCGATCTTCTTTGCTGCGTGAACCACTCGTGGGTCGGCGGTGTAGATGCCGTCCACATCGGTGTAGATTTCGCAGACATCGGCACCCAGCGCAGCGGCAAGTGCCACCGCGGTGGTGTCCGAACCACCACGGCCCATGGTGGTGATGTTCTTTGATTCCTTGCTCATGCCTTGGAAGCCGGCGACGATGGCAATGAAACCGCGGTCGATGGCACGGCGGATGCGCTGCGGCGAAACTTCCATGATGCGCGCCATGCCGTGAGTCGAGTCAGTGATTAGGCCGGCCTGTGAGCCGGTGAAGGATACTGCGCTTTCGCCGAATTGGTCGATGGCCATGGCGAGCAAGGACATGGAAATGCGCTCGCCTGCCGAGAGGAGCATATCCATCTCGCGAGCCGGGGCGTCATCGGTGAGTTGCGCGGCGAGGTCAAGGAGTTCGTCGGTGGAATCTCCCATGGCCGAGACAACAACAACAACCTCATGACCCTGCGCCTTGGTGTCAATAATTCGGCGCGCGACACGTTTGATGCCTTCGGCATCGGATACGGACGAACCGCCAAATTTTTGAACTATTAGGCCCATGGGCGCACACTCCAACTGATGAAAGTTGTTGATGCGCATCGTGTTGTGAGAACAGATGCGACATATCTACCACTAATAATTGTGGCAGTACCAAGGGTGCATCACCTAGTTGTGACGGTAACCATTGGTCATATTGCCTAATATCTGCCACTTTGAATGCCTAGAACGGCCGGTCAACTGCGTATCGTAGCTAATATTTGTCGCCAAAATGACTTCCAGCCCTCCAGATCCTGAGGGTTGGCAAGCTTTGCGTGATCAGCGCTTACGCTTGCCTTGTTACCCTTCATGGTGATGTTCACGCTCACGCGGCTACCATCGCTAAATTGTGCCTTCCAATAGCGCCACTTCTCGGAGCCATTGACCGTGGGTTCTGCCGTAAGTTGGGCGCCGTTAAATTCACTGAACTCTGCGACCGTATTGACCCAGCTTTGTAAAGCACCCTCAAGATCCATGTTCAGCGTAGTAGAAACCGAGCCTTTAAAACTTCCATCGCTTGCTTGGCCGGGAACTCGACGGCCGATGTGCTGTTCATAAGCTATGGCTACCGATTGCGCCCACCAGCCCGGGTTTTCAAGGCCTGCGGGCATGAGCTGGTAAATCATTGAAGCAAGCGGTTTATGCGACAGATCTTTAGCGCCGGCAGAATCTAACTGCTCCATCCACTGCTCCCACGGCTTGCTAGTGGCCTTGGTGATCGCCTCGATGTTGCTGCTCTTAATCGCCATAAAATGAGTGTAGCCACACTCCAATAAAAAGGAGTGTGGCTACCACGTGGATCTTTTTACAGTTCCCGTAGATCCGCGTTGAGTCGTTCAAGTAGACCGGTGAGATGGGTCAGATCTGTATCGGACCACTTGGTGATCCGTTCGCGTAAATCATCACGCCAGTTCTGTAACCAGCCATGCCAGCGCTCCTTGGCAAGCTCGGTGGGCAAGAGGTTGAATACTCTTCGGTCGGTCTCGTCTACTTCCCGCTTGACTAGCTCAAGCTCTTCGAGCCGGGTCACCAGCCGGGAGAGCGTGGCCTTATCGGTCATGAGATGTTCGCAAATATCTGACTGGGTGGTGTTTCCCAATTTGAGGATCATCCCCAGCACCGGAACCGCCGCAGGGGGTAGCTTTTCGTCGAGTTTGGCTGCCATGGTGCGGCGGGACTTTGCGGTCACCGAAAGCAGAGTGAAAAGTTCCTGTTCGGCTGCCTCGAATAGCTGGCTACGATGAGTCCAAGACTGAGTTTCTTTCACGGTTTCCACGGTTTCCACAGCGACTAGGCGTCGGATTCCGTGATGGAAGCAGTCTCTGACTCTTCAGCCAAACGTTCGGTATTGGTTTTCTCGTTCAAGTGCTGATTAGGCAACAGGATCACTGCGACCAGGGTAATCAGCGCCAGTGGTGCGGCGAAGGCGAACAAGGAAGCAACACCGTCACCGTAGATTGATTCGAGGATCGAGCGCACTGGTTCTGGCAGGGTGGAAATGGTCGGCAAGGAACCGGAGCTCAACGATGCGCCAACCGCGGCGGCCTTATCGCCCAGTGAGGCAATGGCAGACGATAGTTCGCTCTGACGGTCGGCAATCATATTTGGAATGGTGACCGCAAGCAGTGCACCTAGTCCTGCGGTACCTGCGGTGCCGCCGAGGGTACGGAAGAAGTTCACCGAAGAAGATGCAACGCCCAGAATCTTAGGTTCCACGGCATTCTGCACGACAAGCACCATGTTCTGCATAACCAAACCAACGCCAGCGCCGAGAATGAACATGTACAAGCCCACCTGCCAGAAGGGGGTGTCATAGTGAATGGTTCCCAGTAGGTACAATCCGACAATCTGAAGTGCAGCTCCGGAGACGACAAGAGCTTTCCACTTGCCGTAGCGCGAGATTAGCGCACCGGCGATGGTGGAGATGACAAGCAAGCCGGCCATCATTGGGAATGTCATCAAGCCCGCCTGTGTGGCGCTGGCGCCACGGGCCATGATCATGTACTGGCTGAGGAATACCGTCGTACCGAACATTGAGATGCCCACGGCAAGCGAGGCAATCACTGCGAAGGTGAAGGTGCGGTTCTTGAATAGCTGAAGGGAGATCAGTGGTTCTGCGACCTTGAGTTCGACGAACACAAAGATTGCTAGCAAGATGACCGAGCCGACCAACATGAGATAGCTGGTGCTTGAGTTCCAATCGAATTCGCTACCACCCATGGACAACCAGATCAGCAACAGTGCCACGCCGGAGGAAAGAAGCATGATGCCCAAGTAATCGATCTGCACCTTGCGCTTAGCGATGGCAGGAAGATTCAGTGTGCGTTGGATCAAGATAATGGCGACGACGGCAAAGGGAAGTGCTACGAAGAAGTTCCAGCGCCAATTGATGGTATCGGTGACGAAACCACCGATGAGCGGGCCACCTACGGTACCCAGTGCCATGACAGCGCCGAAGAGGCCCATGTACTTACCGCGTTCGCGTGGTGAAAGGATGTCGGCCATGACAATCTGGCTCAATGCGCCCATGCCACCGCCTGCGAGGCCCTGAATTACGCGCATGGAGATCAGGAATTCGGTGTTCTGCGCGAAGCCGGCTGCGGCCGAGGCGAGAACGAATAGTCCAAGAGAGATCTGCAACAGGAGTTTACGGTTGCCCAAGTCGGCGAGCTTACCCCAGATGGGGGTTGATATGGTGGTGGCGAGCAAGGTCGCGGTGACCACCCAGGTGTAGGCGGTCTGGCTACCATTCAGGTCCGAGACAATGACCGGAAGGGAGCTGGACACCACGGTGCCTGCAAGAATTGAAACGAACATGCCCATGAGCAAACCGGTCAGTGATTGAATAATCTGCCGGTGGCTCATCTTGGGTTTTGCGACCGGCGCTACTGCGGTCATGGCGACTCCAAAGGTCTAAAAATAAGGTTGATTGATATCAACTATATGACGATGGTTGACCATTATCAACCAATGTGGTTGAGTGCACATTCGTCAGACAAGTCAGCCCGGCTCAACACAAGGTTGGCCGGGCTGTAGCGAAGAAAAATCTTGCTGTTGATCTTAACCGCGCGAAGAACTCGGCGCAATGGTATTGCGGCGCCCTTCGAAGGCGCGTGCCAAGGTGACCTCATCGGCGTACTCCAGATCGCCACCCACCGGCAGCCCCGAGGCCAAACGGGTGATTTTGATGCCCAAAGGGCTCAGCTGACGAACCAGATAGATTGCAGTTGCCTCACCCTCTAAATTTGGGTCCGTAGCCAAGATCAGTTCGGTGATGGAACTGTCTCCTAAACGCGCAACTAGCTCACGAATGTGTAACTGTTCCGGGCCGATTCCAGCGATTGGGTTAATTGACCCGCCAAGCACGTGGTACTTGCCGTTAAAAGCCCGAGTACGTTCAATGGCCAGCACATCCTTGGATTCCTCCACAATGCAGATTTGGCTGGTATCGCGGCGTTCGTCGCGGCAGATCCCACAGGTTTCCTGCTCGGAAATGTTGAAACAGATTTCGCAGAAGCGAACCTTCTCCTTGGCCTGTTGGATGGAAGCGGCAAGGCGCGTCATATCCTCGGCGTCGGCATCAAGAATGTGAAAAGCGATGCGCTGCGCCGATTTAGGACCGATGCCGGGTAGCCGACCGAGCTCGTCGATCAGTTCCTGAACAGCACCTTCGTACACCTAATGCCCACTTTCCTGAGGGTTCAAACGTTTATTAATCACCGTGTTACACACTAGTGTCTCACTCCGACAAGATGCCGGTTAGAGCCCGCGCTTCATTTCAACGACATTGCCATTCACATCACGTTGTTCAATGACCAAACCGCCGAGCAAACGTTCCACCGCGGGCACTCCGATCAGCGCGGAATCCTCGACCTCGATATCATCCTCGCTGGGCGAGAAATCTTCGGGTTCCGCTGGCGCTGCACGGGCCACGCGATCCGGTGCACCCCAACCATTATCCGAACTGGTCTGCTGAGTGCTCGGTGCGTTGTCCTTCGACTGGCTCATGAGCTGCTGATAACGGCTCAACCTAGCGCCAGCTACCGGGGCTGGGGCTTCGGGCTGTTCATCCGATTCGCTTGGGGCACCCCAAGCTGGTGCAGATTCGGTCACCGGTTGGACCGCTGGCTTAGATGGCGTCGCAACTGTGGCTGCTACTGCAGGGGCCACCGGTGTCGCGGCTACCGGCTGTGGCTCAGGCTCACGGATCACCTTGGACTCGAAAGTATCGGTGGTGCTGCCTGGATGCAACGGGGTCTCCGAGACCGGACGAGAAATCGCCGGGCTCGGTACCTCGGACTGGCGTGCGCTTAATCCGGCGGTCAACCGAGGGCGAGGTGCCACCGGCGGACCGTCGAAGGAGCGTGATTCGGTAGCTCGCGGAGCATGGATTACCGGTTCCACCACGGCAGGCGATAACGAAGATGGTTCGCTTACCTGCGGCGCGGTGGTTGGCTCGGGCCGTGGTGAAGCCACGGAAACCGGTGCCGAGGTAGGACCGCTTGTCGCATATCCGTCATCGGGATAGGGCGGCTCATCCATGTATGGTTCATCCAGCGGTGGCGGGACGTCATCATAGTTGCTGACGTACCCGCTGTCCTTAGCCGGAGCCGGCTTGTTTATAGGTGCTGTTGAACGCGCTGACTCCGGACGGGAAACCGCGGGTTGAGCTGCTGAAGGAGGTGTTTGTGGGCGTGCAGGAGCGTTGGGCGTAACCCCAGCGTTCGGAGCCTGTACGTTGTTGGCTACTGCTGGGGCGGACGCCGGTGTTGGCCGGCGTTCACCTTTTGGGGAACCACCACCGGCGGTTGCCGACCCACCCTCGGTCAGTACGACCTCAATTTGTTGACCTGCCACCTGACAAAGGACGCCCACCAAGATTTGCATCATGTCTGGGCGATTACGCAGATTGACGATGGGGCCGGTATTGCTGAAGGCAAGGGTCAACGTGCGACCATCAAATCCTGCCACCGAGCCATAATTGGCAACCATCGAGTGAAGTACTCGTGAGCTTGACTGCAACTGCTCCAAGATGGCGGGCCACGCCTGTTGGAACTTCTGCACCGGGGTTGAGGCATTTGGCGCCTGTTGCTGAGGTGCGGCCTGCTGCTGCTGCTGAGCTTGCGCTCGTTGCTGCGCTTCAGCTTGTTCGCGGGCAGCTTTTTCCTGCGCGTCGCGCTGCTCGGCGGCGGCACGTTGCTCAGCCTGCTCACGGGCGGCTTTTTCCTGCGCTTCGCGCTGCTCAGCCTGCTCACGGGCAGCCTGTTCCTCAGCCTGCCGGAGCTCCTCGGGGCGTTGCTGGTTAGCGGCTGGAGCTGATGCTTCTTGTTGTTGCAACGGTTCGCGCTGAACTTGTGGCTGAGCCTGCGCCGGCGGTGTCTGTTGCTGAGTCGGCTGCTGACGGTTCTCAGCTGTACGGCGTGCAAACTCGGCCATGGCTGGGTTTTGCTTCACATCATCGATGGAAACCCCCGTACCGAAGGAGAGATCTTCACCGGCTGCCGGGTCTGGAATCAGACTAAACGGGGCCACGCCTTCTGGGCGTGCCTCAGGAACGCTCGGACCAGGCTGGACCGGAGTGGTGACCGGGTGCAGATCTTCCTTAGGGCCCCACGTGGCACCCCAATCGGCGGCTTCCCCGGTATTCAACGAGCGAGCCGCATCTGGATCTAACGGAGCGTTAATATCTGGCTCGCCCTGCGCGGCCGGAGTCTGCGGTTGTGAGGCCGTGGACTGCTCGGGCGACTGTTCCAGTGACTGTTCTTGGGGTGCAACAGGTTGCGGAGCCTGCGATTCGGGCTGTGTCTGAACTTCTTGCTGCGTTTGCTGCTGCACGTTGGCAGCATGCTGTGCTGGTGCCGCTTGCTGAGGCGCAGGGGACTGCTCAGAGACAGCAGCTGTTTCTACCCCGCCGTTACGACCCTTGGCTGCTGCGAGAGCTTCACGAACAGCAGCCGCACCCTGACGAGCAGCCGCCGGAGACGGAGTCGCTGATGAAGACTGAACTGGCATCTCGCCTTCAGGCAGCTCGGGAAGCGCGCCGCCGGAGATCGCGTGGCGTTCGAGTCGGTCGAGCCGGGCAGCAAAGGCGCTTGCCGAATTTTCGGCACCCGGGAGCATCAAGCGTGCCGCCAGTAGCTCCAGGTGCAACCGAGGCGAAGTTGCCCCGTTCATCTCGCTCAGGGCCTGATTTGTTACGTCGGCCCAACGACTCAGCTCACCGGCGCCGACAAGCGAGGCTTGTAAATGCAACGACTCCAACTGGTCGGCAGGAGTGCCACGTAAGATTTTCTCCAGACCTTCGGGCATCGCTTTGGCAATGATCAGGTCTCGCATGCGTTCAAGCAGGTCTTCAACGAAACGGCGTGGATCCAAACCGGTCTGGATGATGCGGTCAATGGCTCCAAAGAGGGAAGCACCATTGCTTTCATGCAGGGAGAGAATCACCTCATCGAGCAGGGTCGAATGGGTGTAGCCGAGTAAAGCAATCGCAGTCTCGTAGTCCACTCCACCTTCGCGGGCACCGGCCATAAGTTGGTCTAGAACCGAGAGGGTGTCGCGTACCGAACCGCCGCCGGCACGGATTACCAGGGGCAATACACTGTCGGCGACCACCACATTTTCGCGCTCGCAGAGCACCTTGAGATAGTCCAAAAGGGCCTCGGGAGGCACTAAACGGAACGGGTAATGATGGGTGCGTGAACGGATAGTGCCAATGACCTTTTCAGGTTCCGTAGTCGCAAAAATGAACTTGATATGTGCTGGCGGCTCTTCAACGATTTTCAGCAGGGCGTTAAAGCCCGCCGAAGTGACCATATGGGCCTCATCAATAATAAAAATCTTGTAGCGGTCGCGGGTAGGCGCGAAAGTAGCGCGTTCGCGCAGATCACGTGCGTCTTCCACACCGCCGTGGCTGGCCGCGTCAATTTCAATCACATCGAGAGAACCTGGGCCACCATTAGCCAGCTCCACACAACTTGGACACGTGCCACATGGGGTTGGCGTAGGGCCCTGTTCGCAGTTCAGGCAGCGCGCCAGAATTCGAGCGCTCGTGGTTTTGCCGCAACCGCGTGGTCCGGAAAAGAGATAGGCGTGGTTGACACGGTTCTTTTCCAAAGCCGTCATCAGTGGGGCCGTGACATGTTCCTGCCCGATAACCTCGGCAAAAGTGTCTGGACGGTATCTGCGATAAAGCGCTGTACTCACACCGGTACCCTATCGGTTGCGCGATGCCGGAGGCATCAACTGGTCGACAATAAATTCTGGTTCTACAACCCAAGGCTCGCGAGGCAAGTCATCAGGGTTGAAGGAGTCCAAAGCGGCCTGCAAAGACGTTCCGGGCAAGCCCAACGACTCTAACAAGTAGGCGCGGATCTGGGCACCATTTACCCCTTTTTCGGAGAGGTCTTCGAGCGTTACGGCACCATCGCGTTTAGCGAGCCTTTGGCCTTGGGAATTCAATGCTAGAGGAACATGGGCGTAGGTCGGAATTGGCATTCCGAGTAGCTGAGCCAGATACGCCTGGCGTGGGGCGGAAGACAAAAGGTCATCTCCGCGCACGACTTGGTCGATGCCGTAGGCACCGTCATCAACTACCACCGCAAGGTTGTAGGCAGGGGACCCGTCGTTGCGTAGCAACACAAAATCGTCAACGACTCCGGTGTACTGGCCAAAAATTACATCGTGAACAGTGAACTGAGCGACCGCCGCACGCAGACGCAGTGCTGCTGGACGTTCCTTGGCTTTTTCGGCTCGTTCTTCGGGGCTCAGATTTCGGCAAGTACCAGGATAGGCGCCCGGGGCAGCATGCGGTGCGCTGGCAGCTTCGGAAATATCTTTACGTGTGCAAAAGCACTCGAAGAGTAGGTCTTTGTCCCGAAGCGATTGAATCGCATCGAGGTAGACGGGTAGACGCTCGCTTTGACGTACCAGCGGTGAATCGAATTCGAGGCCGATAGCGGCAAGCTCGGAAAGCTGTTGTTCTTCGGCTCCGGAGCGCACACGGTCTAGGTCTTCAACGCGCAATAAGCATTGGCGATCGGTGGACTTGGCGAAAAGCCAAGCAAGAATAGCCGTGCGTAAGTTGCCCAAGTGGAGTTGCCCAGTCGGGCTTGGGGCGAAACGACCAACGCCCACGCGAACTCCATTCGGCTTGCTAGAAAAATAAAAGACCCCTCATGCACCTGCCAGAGCCCATCTACCCTTGCTACCTTCCGGTCCTGGGGGAGTTCAACAGGATGACACCACACGAGGGGTCATAGAAGATACTACCCGAGAGTTGGGGGTGGATAAAAATCGGCAGGCGTGCGCTTGCTCTCAACCCGGGGAAGAGATTGATGAGGTCAGCTCACACGACTTCCGCGTCCGGCGGGTCATACCAGCCAAGTACTCTCCGTATTCGAGCAGGCAACTCAGACGCCGGGAGCATCGGAGTCTGATTCCGCTCAAAGTCGAAGTTCTGCACACTGGTGACACTGCCAGGAAGTTCCACCTGCAAGATTCCGTTCGGTGAGCGCCAATTAACCGATCCGTCGGGCATATATGTGGACTGCCAACCGAGCGCGTGTTTAAACATTTGATGACGTTTGCACAATAACTGTGAATTAGTTCGGTTCGTATGTCCGCCTTTGGCCCAGTCATCAATATGATCGATTTCGCTGGATTCAGGTAGTCGGTTGCATCCGGGGAACCTGCAGTGGTTATCGCGTTCTCGCAATAAATCTTTGAGTGCCTTGGACGGTCGATATCTACGCCTACCCACGTCAATTACCGCACCCGACCACGGGTCGGTGAGTACTGCCATCAGCGAGGGAGCGTCTTTCGCTACGCGCAAGGCGGCTCCGATGCCAATCGGTCCGTATCCTTCAAGATCCGCCAGCGTCCTAGATGGATCTGCGAGCATCTGCAGGGCTGGAATGGTCAACGATACGCGAGCCTTAAGTGGTGTGCCCTCGCTGGCTGGCCAGCCGTCCAAGATGGCATCGCGAAGGATATCTGCACGGCGTTGTTGTTCGTTACGCAGATCCTCTGGATCATCGTGGTTGCGGGCATGCCAGTTGACCGTGTTGAGGATCGCCAGTGCATCCTCTGCGGGAATGCGTAGTTGGAGCACCGCCATCCCGTCCGCTTCCGGCCACCAGATGACCGAACGGGTTTCGCGGCCCCTGTCATGACGCTCATCCACTGGTTCTGGCAAGAAACGTTCGCGCATCTTACGCGCACGGTCTTTCACCGAGCGATCCGAACCGGTGCGAGCAATGGGAAGCAGTACCTGTTGCAGTTGCTGGACATTATCAGGTTCGAGGTCTTGAGACTGAGCGACGATTTCGGTGGCACTTTTGGTAGTGATGGTGCCTTGGCTCAGTTCGTTGAGAGTCTCTTTACAGAGATAACGTAATCCCTCAGCGGTGAAAAGTCTGTTTTGGGTAATGCGATCACTTTGACGCAAGGCACCGGCGGCTTCGGCAATAAATGAGGCTCGCACCAACGGTTCCGACTGCGGGTCTACACCAAAGCGTTCTGCGGCTTGGGTTTGAAGCGGGTCCTCGATCAGAAATTCTTGCGTACCTGTTTGCGCCGCCTGCTTGGTTGCCAATTCGTAGGTGTCGGCTAGTAGCACAGCCTCTGCAGCGTCAAGCATGCTGCGCGCTTGGCCAAGGAGCTTTAACTGGTTTAGTCCGCTGCCAGGTTCGATGGCTCTGCCCGATTGATGGAGTTCCTTGGTGATGGCTGCCAGTTGCGCGAAGATCGTATCCTGCTCAATATTGGCAGCCCACATGCCGTCGGTACCTGGATCTGTTCTGGTGCCCGGCGGACTGATATGGAGATGATGCGCATCATCGTCGTTATGAAATACCTCTCGTTTGTTCATGTTTTAAGTGTCTAATGGGTGCCAGGGTTGAAGTCGGAAGCTTTTACCAGATGTGGATAAAGGCCAAAATCCCCTAAAGTTAGGCAATTTTATGTATCGGATAACCGCATAATGATTGCTGAAGTTCTCGATTCGTGATTGTGGCGATATTTAGATATGCTGGTACCTGCTCCACGGAGCAAACTGAGGAGGATTCGCCTAGCGGCCTATGGCGCACGCCTGGAACGCGTGTTGGGTTAACGCCCTCAGGGGTTCAAATCCCCTATCCTCCGCCGATGAAAACCCCCGAGAAATCGGGGGTTTTCGTGTTTAAGCTCGCTTCCAGGGGTAGCATCCCTAAGTATGAGGTGCTCGCGCGAGACGAAGGGTCGTTTCGCCGTAGGTTTGGAGGATTTTTATGAGTTGCAGGTTCGCAGAACTCGCCATTGATTGTAAAAATCCGGTCCTCATTGCCCGGTTTTGGGCTGAAGCGCTCGACTTCTCGGTGCTCTCCGAGGAAGCCGGCTTAGTGACTATTGGGCCTGCTGAAAAAGCATCGCTAGGTCCACACTCTGTATTAACCTTCGCGTAGGTTCCAGAAGAAAAGTCAGCGAAGAATCGGCTACATATAGATGTTCGCCCGATTGCCTGCACGCAAGATGAAGAAGTTGAGCGGCTACTATCGCTGGGCGCAACGTACCCTGAAGCTGATGCGAGAGATGTTTCATGGGTTATCCTTCTTGACCCTGAAGGCAACGAATTTTGCGTCCTCAGATCGCAGGAGCTGTAGTGCCAGCTCTCGGTCAACCTGCCTAGGCCGTCCGGTAGCATGGTTTCTCACGTGGATAGTGAGGGCTATCACTAATTGGGGGTGTGGCTGGCTTGGTTGGGGAAAATCGTAAGGCAGTCGTCATTGAGCACGAATTTGAGACCCGAGCAGTCTTGTCTCGAATACTCAAACACGTGGGATTTGTTGTTCAAGAAGCCTCAACAGGCGAGGAAGGCGTCGATCTAGCCACGCGGAGCAATCCAGAAGTAATTGTGGTGGGGTATGGCCTTCGAGATATTGACGGGCACGAAACGCTGCGGAGGATCTCTGCACGAGTTAATGCGCTGCTACTAGCGGTGCTTGAAACAAATGATGAGTTTGAAGTGGTTCACGCCTATGACTCCGGTGCTGACGGCGTAGTTGCGAAGCCGATAAAAAAGCGAGAATTTAGGGCGCGTGTAGATTCCTTCGTCCGGCGGCAAGATAACATCAATAATTTGCTCGCCTTGCGTGAGCGGCGTGCGGACCAGATCCTTCGCCATCGAAACCTTGCGCTCAACGTTGTGACCTGGCAGGTGACGATTGACGACGTGCCGGTTAAACTGACTGCTACTGAATTTTCGCTGTTGCGCGCGCTGTTGGTGTATCCCGGGCATGTGCGAAGCAAGAAGGAGCTCGCTCGCATTCTGGGTGATGAAGATGAACTGGGCGCAGTGGACTTATATGTGTCACCGGCAGCCGTGCGCAGCATTGAAGTGCATATTGCAAATCTCAGGCGCAAACTAGGCGATTCGGCGCGCGAAGAACGGTGGATCGAGACGGTACGCGGTGTGGGGTACCGAATGATTGGGCCTCACGAAACCGAGTAATACTGGCTGGATAATTCTTGAGCTGATCTTGAGCTGTAGATGGCGTCAACTTGAGACTCATCGAGCACAATGTTGTCCATGGCTTTGGGCCAGACGGGCGAAGTGCTGAATCAGGTTAGGACTTGGGGGACTAATCGACTGTCGAGCGGACGGTTTTCTATATGGTTACCCGTTTAAGTGAGTGAAGGCTTCGAAATAGTAGCGCAATACTATTTCGAAGCCTTCATACGTCAGCGGAGATCGGTGACTAGACAGATGCCGTGGGGCTGCTCAATTCTGGGTAGTGAATAGCCGCGGTTTGTGGGTGAGCACGCAACCAACCCTTGAGCACATTGGCACCATAAGAGGCGAGCATCGGGTTCTGTGGATCATCGGAGATTCCACGCGCTTGCGCTGCAAGGGCTGCCGGTAGCTGCACCTTGTCGATCACCGCATCTAAACGTGGGGAATAGAAGAACGGTACGGAGTAACGGTCCACGCCGGCTGGCGGAGCGATCACCCGGTGAATGGTTGCCATCAGGTATCCATCGGTGGCTACTTCGAGCATTTCGCCGAGGTTGACCACTAAAGCGCCGGGGGTAGGTGGCACCGCAATCCACTCTTCTTGGCCGTATGGCTGCACCTGCAGGCCACCAACTTGGTCTTGTAGTAGGAGGGTTACAAAACCGTAGTCAGCGTGTAGACCTACGCCCTGGTTGCCGGACTCCGGAACCACGTCGCCTGAGACATAATGTACTAGTTTGCCCATCCAAGAAGGAGTCTTGGCAAAGGGTTCGTCAAAATGATCTTCGGGAAGCCCCATACCAACGGCAAGCGCAGAGAGTAATTCGTGACCGGTCTGATTCATCAGTTCCGCCCACTGCATGGCTCGTTCCTCGAGCTGTGGGAAATCTTCTGGGAACTGGTTCGGCCCCTGTAGATTCAAGAATGGCTTGTCGCTCGGCACCTCGGAGAGAGTCTCACGTGCTGGACCGTAATCAATCTGTTCGCGGGCGTCTGCGCGACCCCGGGTGATCTCGGTGCCCATGCGGGTGTAACCGCGGAATTGGGCACTGTTCCGGTTGTCGAGTTTGATTTTCTCTTCGACTGGTTTTTTGAAGAACTCCGCAATGGTGTCTAAGAGTTCCTGATCCTGGTTTTCATGGGAGCCGTAACCCACGATCTGAAAGAAACCTACGCGATGCGCAGCATCGCGTAGCGCTGCTACGAAGGCTTCATTAAAGCTTCCATCGACGTTACGTGCGGTAGAGATATCGAGGACTGGGATCTCGGTGACTACGTTGTTCATACATCTAGCGTGCACCCAAAAACACAATTGTTACTAGCGTCCGTTACGCCGAGTTCCGCCAAGTTTCACCCATCGTAACAATCCTTGCTTTTTGCTTAACAAAGTCCCATCATTAGCGATTGCAATTCGCTAAACGGTTTTCTCGGTAGTGGGTGGTGTCTGGCCCGTTATCTCTTCGCATGTCGGTTTCAGAGTGGAAGAATGTGCGTTCTGCGGAGGGCAAAGTGTTTTTGCTGGTAGTTGTACATATGCTTAGAGAGTGATTTTTCGAGCCGTGGGCGATTCGCGTCCGTACCCAGCGCATGAGTTATCCACCTCTCGGCAGTGGAGTGAGATCCCTCCACAGCAGGTGAAGCTCGACGAGCTGGTGACCACCAAAACAGTGCTTGATTTATCGGCGCTGCTTTCCGAGGACTCAACCTTCTACGGAGACCTGTTCCCGCACGTGGTGCGCTGGCAGGGCACCTTGTATTTGGAAGATGGGTTGCACCGAGCCTTACGTTCTGCGTTGCACCATCGAGCAATAATCCATGCAAGGGTGTTGGATCTTGAAGGCTAACGGGTAGGCTTCGACTCAAGATAGCCTCACGTCGCAGGCCGAAGGGTGCGCAGGGAAGGTGGGTTTATGACCGAGCCGAAGGATCGTCGCGATCCAAGTAGCTGGCATGGGCAACACATCGTCAGTGAAGCAGAGCTCGCCTTTCAATCCGATGGGCAGGCCAAGAAGCGTCGCCGTAGTCGACAGAACGTGGTTTTTACGGTCATGGCCGCGCTGGTCGTGGTCGTTTTTGTGGTTTCAGTGCTGATCTTCACCGGCAACTGGCCCTGGAATAAAGACCAAACACCACAGGCAGCAAGCGATGCTCCGGCCAATATCGAAAATCCGGTATGCCCTGATGTGAACTTTAAAGTACAAGACCCGGGCACAGTGATGGTCCGCGTACTGAATACCACCGGCGAGTCAGGATTAGCAGGGTCAACGGCCGAAAGGCTTAAAGAGCGCGGCTTCACGATCACCTCGGTCACCGAATCGGCCAGTGACTATGCCGAAGAGGTGGGAGCGGTGATTGCCGGTCCCAAAGGTTATGCTCAAGCGCTGAGCATTCAACGGCAGGTCCCCGGGGCAGTGTTCGTCTTTGACAAGGACCGCCGCGATGATCGCATAGATTTAGAGGTCGGCGCAAAGTTCGAAGGACTGGAAAAGGAACGCAAGTTGAATGACGCTCCCGGAAAGCTTCGCTGCGCCGAATCAAAATAGCGGCAGCGAAGCACCGGTGAAATCTAGCCGACGGTTTCGGCGTGGACCTGAGTCAGCGCGTTGGTGAAAGCCTCGGCTGGCTGTGCTCCGGAGATGCCGTATTTGCCGTCAATAACAAAGAATGGCACTCCACTGATGCCCAACTGACGAGCCTGCTCGATATCTGCATTGACTTCTTCGGCATATTTCTGCGAACTCAGCGTCTCTGCGGTAGCGGCCTCATCGAGTCCCACCTCTGTAGCGAGCTTGGCAAGAACTTGGCGGTCCCCGGTATCCAGACCGCGCTCGAAATGTGCCGAAAGTAGAGTCTCTTTCATCTCGCTGCCTTTGGACTCGGTCTTGGCCTGCTCAAGTACGCGCAGCGCGGTGAACGAGTTAGCCGGGCGCAACTGATCAAATCTGTAGTTGAGTCCTTCGCCGGCGGCCTGCTCGGTGACATGTTCCAGCATGCCCTTCACCTGCTCCGGATCCATGCCCTTGACCTGGGAAAGATACTGCACCTCATCACCGTCATAGTGTTCGGGCAGGCTTGGATCCAGCTGGTATGCATGCCAATAAACATCCACGTTGTCGGAGAACTCAAATTCTTCGACGCCCTTTTCAAAGCGGCGCTTTCCAATGAAGCACCAAGGGCAGGCAATATCAGACCAGATGTCCACACGGACTCGTTTTTCACTCATGTAAGTTTCAACTACTTGGAGTCCTGCAACATTCCCGATAACCAGGTGGCAAGATAGAAGCAAAAGAAGTTCGGTGCAGTCAGGAGGAAAATGGCCAAGTCGTTGAGCTATAAAGGGATATTCTTTGCTGGTGGGATCACCATGATGGCTGGTTTTGTCGACGGCGTGGGATTCTTGCACTTCTTCGGATATTTCCTCTCCTTTATGTCGGGTAACTCAACACGTTCCTCCGCCGCGCTAGCAACTGGTGACGTAAGTGGTTGGTTGCTAGCTATGAGTTTTGTTGCCAGCTTCGTTCTTGGGGTGGTCCTTGCGACGCTGATTTCTGCCAAAGCCTCACGCTTCAGGCGACCCCGGGTGATGTATCTATCGGGGGCTCTCTTATTGGTAGCAGCGATTTTAGGATCTTCGGGAGAAACGGTGACGGCTTGTCTGCTGGCAGCGGCTATGGGGGCAGTCAACGTTAGCTATACCCGTTCTGGGGAAGTGTCGTTGGGGTTGACCTATATGACCGGGACGCTGGTGAAGCTTGGTCAGCATCTGGCCGGAGCCTTATCTGGGGCAAATCGAACTCTGTGGGTTCCATACGCGATCCTTTGGGCCATGATTACCCTCGGTTCGGTATGTGGTGCATTTGCCTATTTGCAGTTTGGGCTAGCGGCATTGTGGTTGGTGGCTCTGGGCATGCTCGGTTGGGCGAGCCTTGGGTTAATACGTGAACGCCGTCTGATTAGCGGCACACGCTAAGCACAAAAAATCCGCCAAGTCATAGACTTGGCGGATTTTTTTGGTAATAGACGGTTTAGCTTATTTGCTTGAGGCAAGCTCATCTTGCGGTGTACGCACGAGGAATTTATAGGCCAGACCAAGCAAGACTAGCCAACCGGCACCGGCGTAAAGTGCGACGCGAGTCTCCGCACTCAAAGCCAGCAGTACGACCACAAAGGCCATAAATACCAACGCAATCCAAGCACTGATGGTGCCGCCGGGAACCGTGAATTCACGTTCGAGAGCAACGCTCTTTTTGTCCTCACGGCGCATCGCCAAGTAGGAGATGAGAATCATGATCCACACCCAAACCGTCGCGAAGGTGGCGATCGAGGCGATGATCATGAACAGCGATTCTGGCAGCAGGGCGTTGAGAACTACGCCGACCAGCAACACCAAGGACATGATGACTACCGTCATCCACGGCACTCCATGGCGGGAGATTTTTGCGAAGGAAGCCGGAGCATGGCCTTCTCGTGACATCGCAAACATCATGCGTCCGGCACCAAAGGTATCGGCATTGATCGCAGACACTGCGGCAGTAATAACCACTGCATTTAATATGTGTGCAGCAGCAGGCAGGCCCAGTGCATCAAAGATCTGCACGAATGGTGAGGCTGATCCATCGATCTGACGCCAGTCGAAGAGCATCATGACTACGGCAAGCGATGCTACGTAGAACAGCAGGATGCGCCAGGGCACGGTCTTGATCGCAGCTGGTACAGACTTCGCTGGATCTTCGGCTTCACCGGCGGTGATCCCGATGGTTTCGATGCCACCGAAGGCGAACATCACTACAGCGAACGACAGTAGTAGCCCCATGAATCCATTAGGAAATAGTGTGCCGGCGCTCATTAAGGTTGCAAAACCAGTAGCTGTTTCCGAACCCGGTGCGGTGAAACCGAAGACGATTAATGCTGCGCCACCGATGATCATCGCAATGATTGCGGTGACTTTGATGACTGCCAACCAGAACTCGGTTTCGCCAAAGACCTTAACCTTCATCAAGTTGATGACCGCGATCAGTAGCACCACGGCAAGAACCCAGATCCACTGTGAGACCTGCGGGAACCAGAAACGCATGTAAATACCGAAAGCGGTCACGTCGGCAATGGCAACGATCGCCATCTCGAAGGTGAAGGTCCAGCCGGTGACAAACCCGGCGAAGCGGCCTAGATAGCGCGACGCGTAGTGTGCAAAAGAACCAGAAACCGGATGTTTCACCGCCATCTCGCCCATGGCGCGCATGACGATAAATACCGCCGCGCCACCAATCATGTAGGCGAAGAGTACTGCCGGTCCGGCGGCCTGGATGGCAGCGGAGGAACCGTAGAACAATCCGGTACCAATGGCAGAGCCAAGTGCCATGAAGCGGATGTGGCGGGCCGTGAGCCCGCGGGCGAGAGAGCCCTTAATATCGGTCACGATGAAAATCTCGGATCTTGTTTGAGGTGCATGTGATCAGTGGCTGTGCGCGTGATTCAAAGAATTTAAGCCAGCGAGTGCCTCAAGAATTTTACGTGCTGTGCGGTGTTGCTCGGGGTTGTTTGTGGTCAAGATCTATCGTGAGATAGCTCATCTGCGACGCCGGAACCGTTTTTGTCACGCTCGGCGTAAGAGCCCAGTGCGGGTATAAAGCGATTTTCGAATATATTCGCACTGGTCAGCGACGTGTTTCGCAAAAGGTCGAGGCGACTCTTCAGGTAAACTAAAGCCCGTAAATAGCGCGAAGTAACGATGGACAGCAGCCCGCAATGTCGATGCCTTCTGACGTCGGTGGGCAAAGCAGGCGGAAAGAACAAATGAAAAATACCGGACTGCGACTAGCCGTTGCCGTAGCCGTTTTATACTCACTTTTTGTCTCTTTCATGGTCACCAAGTCCATTGATGAATCAACGCTTGCAGGCGCGAGCAGAATTCTTGTCTCGGGCACACAAACGTTGTCCGGCAATCAGGGGCTGGACGTACTGGTTCAAGGATCAGCGCAACGCTCCGGCTCCACCATAGTGCGAGAAATTCGCGATTTACATGATGCTTCGGTGCGTCACTTCTATTTGGCTAGTGGCAATAACGAGCACAAAGAGGCGAGGTGGTTGGACACCGGGTTTCCGCAGTTCAGCCAGGGTGTCAGTACTAACGTGCACGCAGCAACAGAGCTCAGCGGGGTAGACCCACGCGGAGAATACTTCATCATTGGCAATTCAGCCGCGCTGGCTATGGTTGTCCATGACTTTAGCGAGTTAGGTTATGCGGTAGAAACCGAAAAAGCGGGCGCTTTTATTCCGGGCGCTGTCGGAGAGATTTTCTTTGGTTCCCTAGGGGCGGCAACGCTCGTAGTTTTATTGCTCGTGGCATTATTGACCGGATTTTCGGTCCTCTCACGGGCAAAGAGCTACGCGATTCTTCGGTTACATGGAGGCACCACCAGTACGGGCTTAAAACGAGACCTCCGGCAAGAACTACCTGCCATCGCGGTGATACTTGCGCTTTCCTTCACAGCGGCGCTGGTGGGACTACTGCTGTACAACGGCTGGAACCAGCTGGGCAGATATCTGGGATCGGCGCTTAGCCTCGTAACGCTCATGTTATTCATCGTCATCTGTATCTATGTTGCGGCGTTACGTTTGGCATTCGACGTGAAAATCCTCGAAGCGATCAAGGGCAAATTCGGGTTCAAAGTTGCGGTTCCGGCCACCTATCTTTTACGTATCCCAAGCATCATCTTGGCGATAACGCTTATTGCCTCGGCTTTCGCTGCGAGTACCGCAGCCTCGCAAGCGCAACGAAACCAAGAATCCTTAGCCGATGTAGGCAACGTGGCAAAAATCTTCTTTGAAGGCCTTTTTGCCTCACAACAGACGGAACAGTTAGCGGTTGAATCGGGGATTTGGCTTAAAGAACAAGACCGTCTGGGACACACCATAATGGTGAGCACACTTGCTGAGTACTCGTCGAGCGCGGCACTTACTGACGACGTATTGCTAGTTAGCCAGGGATATCTCCAGCGCAACCGAATCCTTGATACTCAGGGGCAACAAATAACCGATATCCCGGACGATGAGGTTCTCATCATGATTCCCGAGCACTCCACACACTCCGCTGCCGAGGTGAAAAGCGCACTGCTAGAAAACTTTGGAGACAGCCAAGCACCTACGATGAGCACTCTGGTATTGCGTGGTGCGCAGAGTCATTTCCTCTATGGCACAGGAGCGGACCACCCAAACAAGCCGAGGACGCTGGAGGACGTAATTGTTGTTGGCATCGGGGCGAACTCAGGGTTCATTGCCGATGATGGCTACATGTCGCTAGCCAGTAGGGGCCAGCTTCTGATGGCGGATGCAGGGCAAGCACTGAATGATACCCCTAAAGAATTCTTGGGAACGTGGATGTCCGCCTACCATCCGATCGCTCAGTTGGCCGCCGAGGATTCAGCGACGTTGAAGGAATCCGTTCGCTTCCAGACAGTATGCGCCGCCGTAGCACTTCTGGTGCTCCTCGCAACCGCCGTAGGAATGGCGCAGATTCATGTACGGGGTAATGCCCAGCTGATCTTGGTGCGATATCTGCATGGGTGGTCGTTCTGGTCCACCCACCGGTGGCTCTTCAAAGCTGAAGCAGTTGTCCTAGGGCTAGCTGTGGCGTGGGCGACGATCAGCGGAGTATGGGCGGCTCTTCGCGCGAAAACTTTCGGCGAGGTATCGCATGTAGCCAATGATCTGGCCGTAGCGCAATGGCAACCTGTGGTGGTTCTGGGCGTAGCGATGTTAAATGCCTTGCTACTTTTTGTTGTGGTGCGCATGAAGACTCAACGCCTGATTCGCACCCAAAGTGAGGAAACCGCATGAGCAATATCGAGGTTCACGGGGCCACTAAAAAGTTTGGCTCCAAAGCACTATTTCAAAACCTAACGTTTAGCGTGCCTGCCGGGCAAATGATGGCGGTGATGGGAACCTCCGGATCCGGAAAGTCGACTCTTTTGAACTGTCTAGGGTTACTAGAAAAATTCGATGCCGGAAGTCTCACCGTGGGCGGGCAACAAATCTCCGCCTTTTCCAGCAAGGAACAACGTTGTTTCCGGCGTGACTCTTTGGGCTATATGTTCCAAAATTATGCGCTGATCGAAGACTCCACGATTAGGGATAACCTCGAAGTAGCGCTCGCAGCTTCGGGTAAAGCAAAGATCCGAGGTGCCGACTTTGACGGAGCGTTGCAACGTGTGGGTCTAGGTGGGCGGGGTAATGAGTTGGTCTATTCCTTATCCGGGGGAGAGCAACAACGGGTGGCGTTAGCTAGGCTGCTGGTTAAACGTCCTGCGGTAGTGCTTGCTGATGAGCCCACCGGTGCCTTGGACAGCACTAATGAATCCATGGTGATGAACGAACTACGCAATATCGCGAACGCGGGTGCAACCGTACTAGTCGCGACACATTCGAATGTCGTGATGAGCCATTGTGACACGGTCCTGGACTTGAGCTAGCGCAACGCTGGCACCGCGGGCGCAACAATAAAGACACGCACGGTGGGAGAATGAACTTATGGAACTTGGATTCATCAGACACGGTCAGACTCGCTGGAACCTCGAAGGACGCTTGCAGGGAAGTAGCGATATCGAGCTGAATGACACCGGGCGGGCGCAAGCCAGCGACGCGGTGCAGATCCTTGGCTCCGCACGCTGGGACGTCATTGTTTCCTCTCCACTAAGCCGCGCACGTGAAACCGCGCAGATCATCGCCGACGGGCTCGGCCTAGAACTTGGCCCAGCCTATGATCTGCTCATCGAGCGTGATTACGGCGAAGGCGAAGGGGTTTTGGAAACTGAGGCCGCACAACGCTGGCCGGGTAAAATCGGTGGTGGCATCGAATCTTTGGAATCGGTGGTTGACCGCGGGTTGCGCGCCATCGAACAGATCGCTTCCGATTACCCGGGTAAAAACGTTGCAGTAGTCTGTCACGGCACGATTATTCGGTACACGCTCTCGCACTTCGCCGGTTACCAGCTGGACACTATCCGCAACGGGTCGGTAGCGATCCTAGAATATGAAATCGATGGTTGGGAACTAAAACTGGTCAACGACCAGATGCCACAACCGCCTGTCAAAACCCAGTAGTTAGTCGCGTTCTACGGTGCGCTGTACCGCCCGAGCAATACCCGAGTCAGATTGCTGACTCTTAATGTTAGACAGCCATGATCCCAGCCGTAGGTATGCGTCGGAACGTATCGAAACTGGTGAAAGAAACACGTCATGCAGTGCGTTGGGTAGTCGAACCAAATGCAGTTCGCGGCCTAGATTAATGCTTCGTTGCGCGACCACCTGCACGTTCAATGCCACATCGGAGCGGCTAGCGGCGTCATTCCAGCGCGGCAGCAGATAGTCTTTGGCGCTAAGCATGACCAGCACCGGTTGCTTCAGATCCAGGCCCTTCTTGACCTTTGCCTGGGCAGCGAATACCGCGGAGATGAACCCGGTGTGCAAGGGAAAACCGTTGGCCGGACGCCAAGCTAAGTTGTAATCCCATTCGCCTTCAAAACGGTTGGATACCGTGCGGGTGTAAAACCCCGGGTCGATGCCCGGGAGGTTTCGGTAGGGGTTGCGATGGCTGGTTGCTTTCAGGATTTTTGCTAATGCGGTGCGTCCCAGCTCCGAGGCCTGAAATTCCAGCCACGGACTATTAAGCGCCAACGCATCAACCTTGGTGGGATTCGCCGCCGCGTAGAGTGATGCGCTGAGTCCTCCGGTGGAATGGCCGAGCATCACAAACCGTGTGCCCGGATGAGCGCTGGAGATAATTCGGTGCGCCGCATCAAATTCTTCGAAATAATCTTCCAGGTTAGTGATGAACCCCGGCACGCTGGAGGCGCTGAGGTTGCGCCCGTAATGACGCAGATCTAACGCATAGAAGTCGGCTCCGGCCTCGGTGAGGAACTGCGCTAACTCGGTCTGGAAAAAGTAGTCAGACCAGCCGTGCACATATAGGATCGCTAACCCACGCAAGGGTGGGGCAAAGCGTAACCGGCGACCAACCGGACGGTGACGGATCAATGTCGCGGTGGAACCGTCCGTGAGGGGTAGCTTGCGACTGGCATAATCTGCGCCCAGTACATCCGCGCCCCAAAGCTCCTCGTTGGGGGAACGAAATTGGAAGGCCATAAAGATATCCTAACCGCGCACGAAAAACGGCATCCCCCGGATGGGCTGGTTACCATCCGATGAATGCCGCAGTTCGTGGCAGTGCGCATTAAGTTGTTGAGTTTAGGCGCGGACCGCCGAGTTACTGTCCTGGACTAGCTGGCCATTTCGTAGGCCGGTGCTGGGGTGTCCAGGTAACGCTGGTAGGTGTTGGACGTCAAGAAGGTGGGGAAGTCATCGCGCAGGGCGCAAGCTTCGAAGATTTCTACCGCTTGTTCGAAGCGGTCCCCTTCAAAACGCTCGATCTTGTCGATGGTTTCATCGGTCAGTTCGTGCATCCAGGCCCGGGTGATGACCTCACCGGTGTCGGTGATTGCCGACTGGTGGATCCACTGCCACAACTGGGAACGGGAGATTTCCGCGGTAGCGGCATCTTCCATCAGGTTGCGCAGTGCCACCGCACCGTTGCCGCGCAGCCACGACTCAACGTAGCGGATGGCGATCTCGATGTTCTCGCGGATACCGCGTTCGGTGATTCGACCTTCCAGGCCCTCCACGTTCAGCAGTTCCTTGGCCGAAACTTCCACATCCTCACGGGTGCGGGAGATCTGGTGTGGATTTGCACCCAATACCCGGTCATAGACCTCACGAGCTACCGGAACCAGATCCGGGTGTGCCACCCATGAACCGTCAAAGCCGTCGTTGGCTTCGCGGGCCTTGTCCTCGGACACCTTTTCGAAGGCGATCTGGTTGATTGAAGCATCCTTACGGCTTGGCACGAAAGCGCTCATTCCGCCGATTGCGGTAGCCCCACGGCGGTGGCAGGCACGGACCAACTGTTCGGTGTAAGCCCGCATGAACGGGCTGGTCATGGTCACCAGCTCGCGGTCTGGGAAGACGAAGCGCGGACCGCGGGAACGGAAGTTCTTGATGATCGAGAAGATGTAGTCCCAGCGTCCTGCGTTCAGTCCGGCCGAGTGCTCACGCAGCTCGTAGAGGATTTCCTCCATCTCAAATGCGGCGGTGATGGTCTCGATGAGTACCGTGGCACGAATGGTGCCGCGCTCGATACCCAACAGTTCCTGAGCCAGCACAAACACGTCGTTCCACAACCGTGCTTCGAGGTGATTTTCCAACTTCGGCAGGTAGTAGTACGCGCCACGGCCCGAATCGATCAGACGCTGTGCGTTGTGGAAGAAGTGCAAACCGAAGTCTACAAATGCGCCGGCAATTGGCTTGCCGTTGATCAGCAGGTGCTTCTCTGGCAGATGCAGGCCACGCGGGCGAACCACGATGGTTGGCAGATCGCTCAGCTCGTAGCTGTTCAGCTTGTATTCCCGGCCATCAGGGTCGGTGAAATCAAGTTCCCCATCCAATACCCGCAACAGGTTGACCTGATTCTTGATCACGTTCTGCCAGGTAGGGGAGCAAGCATCTTCCATATCTGCCAGCCAGACGTTGGCACCCGAGTTCAAGGCGTTGATTGCCATCTTGCGTTCAATCGGCCCGGTGATTTCTACGCGGCGGTCCTGAAGACCCGGTGCAATAGGCGCAACCTGCCATGACGCATCTTCGCGGATGTGGCGTGTTTCCTCCAAGAACTTCGGGTCATGCCCATTGGCAATGCGAGCCCGGTTCAGCTGACGACGCTGCATTAACTCAACACGGCGGCCCTCAAAAGCCTGGTGCAGGTTGGAAATGAAATCCAACGCCTGTTCGGTGAGGATCTGTTCCTGGTAACGAACTGGGGTAGCGGTGATCTGGATCGAGTTCAGGGAGGTGGGGGTAAACATGATGTTCTTCCTTAAAAGTTTGGGGTCGGTGGGGCCGGCGTCATTGCCGGCCCCACCGTCAGGGCCCCAAGGGGTCCTGATTTAGTGGAACTGTCCTTCTTCGGTGGAACCAACCAAAGCCAGGGTGGAGGCGTTGGGGTTCAACGTGGTGGCGATCTTGTCGAAGTAGCCGGTACCTACCTCGCGCTGGTGCTTGGTTGCGGTGTAGCCGCGGGACTCGGAAGCGAATTCGCGTTCCTGCAATTCGACGTAGGCACTCATGCCCTCTCGGGCGTAGCCCTCGGCCAGGTCAAACATCGAGTGGTTCAGTGCGTGGAAGCCGGCCAGGGTGATGAACTGGAAGCTGAAGCCCATCGCACCGAGTTCCCGCTGGAACTTGGCGATCGTTGCATCGTCCAAGTGCTTCTTCCAATTGAAGGAAGGTGAGCAGTTGTAGGAGAGCATCTGATCAGGGAATTCAGCCTTGACCGACTCAGCGAACTTGCGAGCCAACTCCAGGTCCGGGGTTCCGGTCTCCATCCAGATGAGGTCGGAGTACGGAGCGTAGGCCTTGGCACGGGCAATACATGGTTCGATTCCGTTGCGAACCTTGTAGAAACCTTCGGCGGTGCGCTCGCCGGTGATGAACTGCTGATCTCGTTCATCAACGTCCGAGGTGATCAGGGTGGCTGCCTCGGCGTCGGTGCGGGCGATGACTACCGACGGGGTTCCCGCCACGTCGGCTGCTAGGCGGGCCGCATTCAGCGTGCGAACGTGCTGCTGGGTTGGGATGAGCACCTTGCCACCGAGGTGGCCACACTTCTTCTCGGATGCCAGCTGGTCTTCCCAGTGGACCCCGGAAGCGCCGGCGGTGATCATCGACTTCATCAGCTCGTAAGCGTTGAGTGGTCCACCGAAGCCTGCCTCGGCATCTGCGACGATGGGGACCATCCAGTCCTCAACGCTCTGAATGCCTTCGGAAAATTCGATCTGGTCTGCGCGAAGCAAGGCGTTATTGATGCGGCGGACGACCTGTGGAACCGAGTTGGCCGGGTAGAGCGACTGGTCTGGGTAGGTCTGCCCAGAGAGGTTTGCATCCGCGGCCACCTGCCAACCGGAAAGATAGATGGCTCGAAGTCCGGCCTTGACCTGCTGGACCGCCTGGTTGCCGGTCAATGCGCCTAGTGCGTTGGTGTAACCACCGGTGGGGGTTTCCTCGGTGAGCTGCTTCCACAGTTTCTCCGAACCACGCTTGGCTAGCGTGTTTTCTTCTTGAACACGACCCTGCAGGTTTACGACATCAGCGGCACTGTAATCACGGGTGACACCGTTCCAGCGTGGGTTGTTCTCCCAGTCGTTCTCGATAGTTGCGATGCGGTTGTCAATTGAATTCTGCTCAGTCATTGTGCTGGCCCCTTCGCCCACATGTTGGTGTTCGTCCGTATTCATTCGAATGCGGTGAACTTCTTCGTGACATTGACTATTCCGCAGATGCAAGGGGTGCAATAGGGGTCTTTAGAGGAAAGATTTGCAGTTCTTTGACAAAGCTCAAAAATATTGAGTTCTTCGCATAAATTCGCGTCATTAGGGCAAAACTGCTCAAAAGTGGAGAGTAGAAAGGAAAGAAGTTAGTTTTTTCAGAAATTGGAGCGTGCTCTGGCTAACTCTTGTGCGCGCTTAAGGGTGGGATGGTGCGTAAATGAGTGGTTTTACCGGTTAGGGCAGATCCAGTGAGACGACTGCCATGAAACCGCGACCAGAGACGGTCGGTTCGGCCGTATCGCCACCGATGACGGTGTCGCGCACTTCCAGCTTTTGTTCTTCGCCGTTGAGTTTCAGAATGCCGTTACCCTGCACCAATACACCTAGCTGGCCATCGAACAGGTACTGATCGCGTTTCTTGGACAGTTCAACGATGCGCACTGTGCCGCGCACGCGTCCAGACTGGGTCGTTAGGTGCAGGACGAGTAATTCCTCAGCGGGCTGGCTGGTTGTCACGGGGTTGGACGTTTCAATTTTAAGTGGGCGCAACGGTTCAAGTCCGTGAATCTGCCCGTCAACATCAAGCTGGAGGAAATCTCCTGCAATGAGGGTTAGCGCCTGTGCAATACCAGAGCCCTGAAAGGAGCCTGCTTTTTCAATTGAACGAATCGAGAGGTTCCAGCTCGCGGAGTCTTGCACGACGGCGGTGAGCTGACCCTCGGTGGTTAGCTCGCCGGCGCATATCTGGCGTACCTGCCCCAGCTCCCATTGTTTTTTGCTGCTCTGGGCTAGTGGGAAGATGGTTCCTGGGGCGAACTGCGCGGCTGCTTCACTCATAATTCGAGTTTACTTGTCCAGAACTGCTAGTAGCTCATCAACCACACCATCAACGCGTTGGGCGGAGCTGATCACCGTCCATTTATGTCTCGCCGCCATCTCTAAATATGCGTTGCGGCTCGCCTCAAGGAATTCCTTGGTTTCGGTATCCTCGCCGCGCTGTTGAATTCGTGAATACGCCGTGTCCGCACCAACATCCAGCACAACCACGTCAGCATCTTTTGCACAGGCGAGAGCTAGCCAGAGGAAGAATCGACCTTGTGGCAGTCCGCGCACCTGGCGAAGCGCAAGCTGGCAGGCTACGTGACGATCCATCACGGTGACTCCGGAGAATAATGAAGCTTTGATCGTATTGCGCGCGACATTAAACAGTCGGAATATTGATTCGATGCCATCCTGGGTGGCGCGTGAAATTTCAAAACGAGAATTGGCGACTCGGTGATTCAACCATTTACGCGCTGCTGGATTCGCCACTCGCTGGGCGAGAACATCTTCTTGCTTCAGGGCGTGGACGAGTGCGGCGACGGCGGTGCTTTTGCCTGAACCATCGATGCCGAGCACAATCAGGGTCCCGCTGAACCGTAAAGCTTTGGGGTGATGAACGGGGCGCTGTGTGATTTCGGTGGTGATAATCGCAGGTCCTTAAGTAGATGTCTTAATCTCTACAACGTTCAAGTACCCGGTGTTGATAGCGAATTGTTGCTGAGAGTTTCACGTGAATCCAAACCTTTAAGTCCTAGGGCGCGAGCTCGATAATTCACAGCATGCGGTGGAGGAATTTCCCCAATGTCATCCCTTGGGTTATTGAAGTTTGCCAAAGCGCTGACCTAGCCCAGTGATTTCATGAAGAT
>NZ_NRGT01000022.1:0-1277 GCF_002332285.1 Glutamicibacter sp. BW77
GGTAGGCATCGAGGCCTTCCGATGATGGAAGTTCTCACACTGCCCATCTGGAAGACCTCGACGTGCCTGACGCTACCTTCACCGACCCTGACCTGACCATGTTCTGCCGCTTGAATGAGCTCGGCCTTGAGGCCACCGGTCAGCGCCTCGAGCCCGCCGGTGCGGTCCTGGCCTGTCGAGTCGTCGAACCCGACCGCTGGTGCCGACGCTGTGGCTGTGAAGGAACCGCGCGCGGCACGGTTGTCCGCCGGCTGGCCCACGAGCCGTTGGGGTGGCGTCCGACGACGTTGGAGGTCACGGTCCGCCGCTACCGGTGCACCGGCTGCGGCCACGTGTGGCGCCAAGACACGTCTTTGGCGGCCGAGCCACGCGCGAAGCTCTCCCGGCGAGGGCTGGCGTGGGCGCTGGAGGGCATCGTCATCGCCCACCTGACGGTCGCGCGGGTCGCTGAGGGGCTCGGGGTTGCGTGGAACACCGCCAACGATGCCGTCCTGGCCCAGGGCACACGCGTCCTGATCGAGGACCCGAACCGCTTCGACGGCGTCCGCGTGCTCGGCGTCGACGAGCACGTCTGGCGGCTCCAAGCGAGTCTTCAAGGAGTGGCTCGCCGCTCGCCCTCAGGCATGGCGTGAGGCCATCGAAGTCGTCGCGATGGATGGCTTCACCGGGTTCAAGAGCGCCACCGCCGAGGAACTGCCCGACGCGGCTGCGGTGATGGATCCCTTCCACGTCGTGCGCCTTGCCGGTGATGCCCTCGACCAGTGCCGACGCCGAGTCCAGCAGGAACTGCACGGGCACCGCGGCCGCAAAGACGACCCGCTCTACCGTGCGCGTAGAACGTTGCACACCGGCGCGGGCCTGCTCACCGACAAGCAGCAGACCCGCCTGCAGGAGCTGTTCGTGCTCGAGGAGCACGTGCCCGTCGAGGCGACCTGGGGGATCTACCAGCGGATGATCGCGGCCTACCGCGAGAAGGACCGATCCCTCGGCCGCGCGGCGATGGAGGCGCTCATCGACGCCGTCAGCCAAGACGTCCCCGCCGGGCTGGACGAGTTGCGCAAGCTCGGTCGGACCCTGAAGGCTCGCGCCACCGACGTGCTGGCCTACTTCGAGCGGCCTGGCACCAGCAATGGCCCCACAGAGGCGATCAACGGACGCCTGGAGCACCTGCGCGGCTCGGCCCTGGGCTTCCGCAACCTGACCAACTACATCGCCAGATCCCTGCTCGAGTCCGGCGGATTCAGACCTCAACTACACCCTCATCTGTGAAGAGCCGC